>NZ_JBANAZ010000003.1:0-198624 GCF_059803455.1 Bradyrhizobium sp. UFLA05-108
ACTTGATCAATCGCCATCGTGTCGCGAAATCCGCATCACCTTCGGGCATGCTCCAGACAGTATGAAGATGGTCAGGCAGCACAACGATTGCATCGATCGTGAACGGGTACCTTTGACGCGTCTCTCGGAATGCCGCGCGCAGCAACTCGATATGGGTCGTCAACAACGAGAGCTTCCGTTCCACCAGATTGACGGTGAAGAAGAAGGTCCCGCCGGGGATGAAGTTGCGGCGATACGAGGTCATTCCCGAAGGATAGCACAACTGTTGGGCGATGGGTTTCGCTTCGCTCTACCCATCCTACAATGCTAGCCCACCGGCTCCTTGCCGAGCGCCAGGCGGATCATCTCGGCGAGCTGATTGCGGCGGTAAGGTTTGGTCAGCAGCAGCACGCCTTCGTCGAGCTTGCCCTGGTGGACGATCGCGTTGTCGGTATAGCCGGAGGTGTAGAGTACCTTGACACCCGGCCGGCGTTTGTCGACCTCCAGCGCAAGCACGCGTCCGCTCATGCCGCCGGGGATGACGACGTCGGTGAACAGGAGATCGAACGGCTCGCCGCGCTCGACGAGCGCGAGCGCAGTGCGGCTGTCGGGGGCGGCGATGGTCTTGTAGCCGAGGCTTTGTAGCTGTGCGGTGACGAAGTTGCGCACGAGATTGTCGTCCTCCACGACCAGGATGGTTTCGGCGCCGCCGGTCGCCGCCGGCGCCGCGGTGGTCGCCGTCTCGCTCGCGCCTTCGCCGGGCGGCAGATAGAGCTTGATCGTCGTGCCGTGGCCCGCCTCGCTGTAGATCTTGATGTGGCCGCCGGACTGCTTGACGAAGCCGTAGACCATCGACAGTCCGAGGCCTGAGCCCTTGCCGATCTCCTTGGTGGTGAAGAACGGCTCAAAGGCCTTTTCCTGCACATCCAGCGGCATGCCGCTGCCGGTGTCGCTGACCGCGAGCATCACATAGGCGCCGGGCGTGACGTCCGGGTTGGCCTGCGCGTAGGCCTCGTCCAGCGTCACCCGACGCGTCTCCAGCAACAGCTTGCCGCCGTCGGGCATGGCGTCGCGCGCGTTGATCGCCATGTTCAGGACCGCGTTGGTCAGCCGGGACGGATCGATGTGCGAGGTCATCGGCCCCTGTTCGAGCGCGGTCTCGATCTGGATCTGCTCGCCGAGGGCGGGACGCAGCAGCTTTGCGCTGTCTGATACCGCCGCGTTGACGTCGACGTTGCGTGGCTCCAGCGGCTGCTTGCGGGCAAAGGCGAGCAGGTGCTGGATCAGCTCGGCGCAACGCTGCGCGGCATCGTCGATCAGCCGCGCCACGCGCTGCAGCTCAGGTTGCTCCTTGAGGCTGCCGACCAGCGTCTCGGTATTGCCCGAGATCACCGTGAGCATGTTGTTGAAGTCGTGTGCGACGCCGCCGGTCAGCTTGCCGATGGCGTCTAGCTTCTGCGACTGATGCAGCTGCCGCTCGGTCTCGCGCGAGATGGTCGCATCGTGATAGACCAGCACCGCGCCGGAGATCACGCCTTGCGCAGTGCGCATCGGCCGCCCGCTGATGAGGAGATGGCGGACGGGATTGCCGCTGTGCGGGCGGACGATCATCTCCATCTCTTCGAACTCGTCGCCGCGCAGCACGCGCGCCGATGGCAGCTCCTCAGGGATGAGCGGCGTCACGCCGTCGCCTTGGAACACGTCCGACATCGTGCGCAGGCTGGTCAGGTTCATCCCGGCGCGATGCAGCAGCATGCGCTCTGCGGCGGGATTCGACAGAAGGACGTTGCTGTCCCTGTCGATGACGAGCACCGCTTCCGCCATGCTGTGGAAGGTGCTTTGCAGCACGTTCACGGAGATGCGGAGCTCGTCATGGGCGGTGACGAGGTGCTCGGTTCGCTCGGCGACCGCCGCCTCCAGCGCCTCGTTGGCAGCCCTGGTCTCATGCAGCGTGCTTTGCAGGGCGACACTGCTGCGCCGGGTCTCGCGCAACAGCAGCGCGACCAGCAGCAGGATCAGCACCGCGCCGGCGACGTCGATACCGAGCAGGACAATGCCGGTGCGGCGCGACTCCGCCGCGCGGGCGGCCAGCCGCCGCTCTTCCTCCGCGGTCAGCCGGTCGAGATTTGCGGTCACCGTCTCCATCAGGCCGCGGCCTTCCGCCTTGCCCTGGAGCGCGGTGATGCCGTCCCCGTCGTTCGCTGCGCGCAACCGCATCGCTTCGGCCGCGATGTCGAGCCGGCGCAGAACCAGCGCTTCGGTGCTCTCAAGCAGCGCGACCTGATCGGGATTGTCGCGCAGCGCGCGCTTGAGATCGGCGAGGGCAGGCGCGATCGCCCCGCGCGTCGCCTGGAATTCGTCGTTGAAGGCCTGGCTGCGATAGAGCTCATAGCCGCGCGCCGCGCTTTCGGCGCGACGGACGAGCAGGCGCAGCTCCGAGATCTTCTTGAGCGCCCCCACGGTGTGGTTGGCCCATGACGTGTCGAACCGCGACTTGACGTCGAGTCCGATCGAGGCCGCGGTGATGATCAGGAGGATCGCAAGTCCGGCACCGAGAATGACGCGCTGCGAAGCAATCAAGGGAATTTGTTGTCCTTCACCGGAGCGGCCTCGTCGAGGCATTCCTTGATTGCAGTCAGCAGCGTCTCCGGCGTGAACGGCTTGCGCAGGCAGCGCGTTGCGCCGAGCTCGAGCGCCATGCGGAGAAAATCGGGCGAGGGCGATGCGGACGAGGCAAACGCGTAGCCGGACATCGCGATCAGAGGGATCGTCGGGGCACGCTCATGGAAGATGCGAATCGACTCGAAGCCGCGCATATGCGGCATGAAAATGTCGACCAGCATCGCGTCGAAGGTCTGCTGCTCCAGCGCAGCCAGCCCGGTCTCACCGCCGTCAGTCAACGTGACGTCGAAGCCCTGGCGTTGGAGGAGGACCTCGATGGTCGCGCCGACCATCGGATCGTCATCAACCACGAGAATGCGCGGCATGACTCTGCCTAACCAATCGAAGTCCCCACAGTCTTTGCTGATATAGGCGAATCGTGGATCGGGTCAATTTTGGATTGGATCAGGACAGATATGCACGGTGAGGTGCATAAAACCCGCGATGTATGGCGTTCGTGTGAAAGCCTGCGCAGCGCGAGATGACACGTCAAAAAGGCGCCGCGCGATCACGGCGCCTTTTCGATCAGATTGGAGCGATGCAACTAACCGTCGCTAGGGGCAGGGATGTCGCAGACCGTCATAGCCGAGATAAGTCCCTGACGCGGGGTCATAGGACCTGTAGCGCTGGGCACAATAGGCTGCGGAATCGCCGCCGGTGTCGGGCACAACGGCAACGCTCGGGCCGGAGTCATAATAGTAATCGTCGCCGTAATAGTAGGGATCATTGTAGTACGGGCCGCCGGAGTAAGCGTACGACCCCAGGGTCCCGATCGCGGCGCCAGCAGCTACGCCGGGCCAGAAGCCGCCACCGCGATGGTGCCAGCCGCCACCACGCCAGTTGCCGCCGTTCCAGTTGCCGGACGGCGCGCCGGCTGCGACACGACCGCCTCCGCTGAAGGCCGGCGCGGAGACGCCAGGACGAACGGCCGTGGAGGCTGCGAAATTGCCGCCGCCACCGCGGAATGCGCCACCGCCGCTAAATCCGCCACCACCCATGCGGGCTCCGCCACCGCCGCCACCGCCTCCGATGGCGGCGTGCCCGCCACCGCCACCGCCGACAGCCTGAGCGCGGGATTGGGCAAGGCTGGCGGTCGGTGCGGCCAGCGGGAGAACCAGTGCCAGCGCCGCCGTGGCGGTCAAAACTCTGAGATTGTTCATATTCGGCTCCTTTTCCCCAAATCCAACCACTCAAGCAGGCAGTGGTTCCAGGGCGCCCGCGGAGGTTTGCGTGGGGAGCGCAGGATTCCAATCCGCGTCTGTACCCAGCATGAACGGATCGCGTCCTCGTTGCGGCGGATCAGCGCATTCCAGATGGTTCATCCGCGGAGCGGCAACTGGACAAGTTCGCTTCCGGATGGCATCAGGACCGCACGAAGCAGGGCCCTTGCCGCATGAAACAATTCTTCCTCAAGCTCTTCACCTGGTGGAACGGCCAGACCTTTGGCACACAGCTCTGGACCTGGCGGTTCGGCGAGCTGGTGGGCGAGGACGAGCAGGGCAATCGCTACTACCGGACCCGCGGCGGGGTGATCGATCCGACGCTCGGTTTCGAGCGGCGCTGGGTGATCTATAACGGCTATGCCGAAGCGAGCCGCGTGCCGCCGGCCTGGCATGGCTGGATGCATCACGTGGTCGATGTGCCGCCGACCGAGCTCGACTACAAGCCGCGCGAGTGGGAAAAGCCCCATCAGCCGAACCTGACCGGCACGCCCAAGGCCTATCGGCCCTCGGGTTCGACGCTTGCGAGCGGCAAGCGCCCCAAGGCGACGGGCGACTATCAGCCCTGGACGCCTGGCTAGACCGGCAAATTCCGCAAATCATCGGCGTTGGATGCATTCGCATCCGGCTATCGTCGCTGTGAACAACGGGAACAGCGGGGACGCAGCATGCGCGGCCGTTGCTCTACCGCGAGCGATGCGGCTCAATGAACCATCTTACGGAGATGGGAGACCATCGCGCACGGTTCGGGCAACAGTTCGCGACTGTCCCGAAATGCAGCGGCTGCCGAACAGGACTCGATCGGGAGATAGGCCCCCCGGTCTGGAAGCTCCGAAATCGCCCGTTTGAATGTGCAGCTGTCGTAAGACAGGAAAGGCCGCCCGGGAAACCAGGCGGCCTTTTTCTGTTTGTCGGTCGCGTGTCCTCACATCACCCTGGCCGCAGCCTGCTTGGCGGCTTCAATGCGGCGCGCCTGCGAGGGCGCGATGCGTTCCTTCATCAGTGCGAGCACTTCGGCGGGCGCGGTCTCCGGCGAACCCGCATTGAAGGGCGGTGCCGGATTGTATTCGAGGCGGAGCTGAATCGCTTCGGCCATGGTGCGGTCGACCAGGATCGAGACCAGTGTCAGCGCGAAATCGATTCCGGCGGTGACGCCGCCGCCGGTAATCCGGTTGCGGTCGATGCAGACGCGCGTCCGTGTCGGTGTCGCGCCGAACAGCGCCAGCACCTCCATCGCGCTCCAATGGGTGACGGCGCGATAGCCCTTCAAGAGGCCGGCTGCGCCGAGCACCAGCGATCCCGTGCACACCGAGGTGATGTATTTAGCGCCCTCGGCCTGGCTGCGCAGGAAATCGAGCACCTCCTCGTCATTGACGAGCGCATCGGTGCCGAAGCCGCCGGGTACGCAGATCACGTCGAGCTGCGGACAATCGGCGAAGGTCGTGGTCGGCGTCAGCGTCAGCACGGAATCGCTCGGAACAGGCTCGATCCGCTTCCAGATCAGGTGCACCTCGGCGCCGGGTACGGAGGAAAACACCTGCACGGGTCCGGTGAGGTCGAGCTGGGTGACGCGTGGAAAAACCAGACATCCGATTCTGAGCGGTGACGACATGAGAGCCTCCAGACAATCAGCTTGACGGGCCAACGATGCCATGATGCTCTCCTGTCAGAAATGGCATAATTCCCTCATTTTCGGACATAGCGCGGGGTTTGGCCCATGATCGGCGTCCTGATCTTTCCCGATTTCCAGTTGCTCGATGCAGCGGGCCCGATCTCGGTGTTCGAGATCGCTGCGCGCTATTCGAAGATGGTGCCTGTCATCCGGGTGCTAGCGCTGCACGCCGGGCCCGTGCGCAGCTCGTCCGGCGTCGAGATCATGGCGCGCGATTTCAAAACGGCGAATGCGGTCACGACATTGATCATCGCGGGCGGCGAGGGCGTGGCAGGCGCGGCGCGCTGTCCGGCAACGTTAGGCTTCGTGCAGCGGCTGGCCAAGCGCGGCGTGCGCGTCGCCAGCGTCTGCTCCGGTGCCTATGTGCTGGCGGAGGCGGGCCTGCTTGACGGCAAGCGCGCGACCACGCATTGGGGCCGCACCCGCGATTTCGTCGCGCGCTATCCCAAGGTGAAGCTCGAGCCCGACCAGATCTTCACCCGCGACGGCAATGTTTGGACCTCGGCCGGCATCTCAGCCGGCATCGATCTCGCGCTGGCGATGGTGACCGAGGATCACGGCGAGGCGGTCGCACAGGACACCGCGCGCCAGCTCGTGCTGTACCATCGCCGCAGCGGCGGACAGTCGCAATTCTCCTCGCTGCTCGAATTGAAGACGCCGAACGGCCGCTTCGGACCGCTGCTCGCCTGGGCGCGCGAGAACCTCGATACGCCCTTGACCGTCGAGGATCTCGCCGAGCACGCCAACATGAGCGCCCGGCACTTTGCGCGCGCCTTTGCCGCGGAGACCGGCGCGACGCCGTCAAAGGCGATCGAGCGCTTGCGCGTCGAGGTGGCGCGCGAGCGTGTCCAGTCGTCCAGCGAAGCGATCGAGCTCGTGGCGCAGTCGACCGGCTTCCGCGATCCTGAAAGGATGCGCCGCGCCTTCATCCGCGCCTTTGGCCAGCCGCCGCAATCGTTGCGGCGCGCGGCGCGGGCGAGTTAGCGTGTCGTTTCCGCGGTCGCGGTGCCCGCGGTTGCTTGTGACTGCGCCGTCAAACGTCGCGCGATCGGCGTCAGCATCTGTGGCGCGACGTAGTAGGGAAACTGGGTGAGCGCGAAATAGAGCCAGGTCGTGCCGGGCAGGGTTGCCGCCGTCGCCGCCAGCATCAGCCCGATATTGCGCTGCGATACCATCAGGCCAAGTGCGAGCGCCTGTTCGTAACCGATGCGGCGGAACAGCAGCGTCGTGACGATCAAGAGCGCAAAGAAGATGGCGAAGGCGAGCAGCGCAATGCCGATCGACAGCAGGGGATCGGCCAGGAAGTCGGCGATCACGTTGCCCATCACGGCCGCGACGAAGACCAGCAGGATGATGATGTTGACGCCGTCGATCGGCCGGCGCTGACGCTGGATCGCGTCCGCGCCGAACAGCCAGCGGATCACGGTCGCCGTCGTGAGCGATCCCGCAAGGATCGCGAGCAGTTTTGCACCGAGCGCGAGCGGCGAGATGCTGAGCGTTCCGCCAAGGAAGAGTGCGGCGAACAGTGACGCCGTGAACGGCACCAGCGCGGTGGAGGTCACGAGCGTGACCAGCAACAGCGTGGCATCGAGGCCCATCAGCGCCGCGATCGCGGGCGAGGCCATCATCGGCGAAGCGATGGCCTGGAGCATCAGGGCGAGGAACAGCTCGGGCGAGCGGGCATCGAATCCGGACAGATGCGCAGCGAGGCCAAAGATCAGGGGAACGCCGATCGTCGTCCAGGCAGTTGCCGCGACGATCAGACCCGGCCGGCGCAGATGGGCGCGCAGCGCAGCAAGGTCGACGCGCATGAAGGAGATGACGAGCAGGAGGAAGATCGCCTCGGTCACGTAAGGCCGCAGCACTGCCCCCAGTGGCGGGATTGCGATCCCGAACAGCACCAGCGCCGCCACGGCGCGGGTGCCCTGGTCGCCGAGCCATGCGAGCCATCGCACGGGAGCGGCCAAGGTGCGTTGCAGGCTGAGGGGCATTTTGACTTCCAGGGGAGTGTCACCTCGCGCGAAGAGGTTGAGGCGATCTGTGGAGCGCAACTCTTGAGGCACTGGCCTTGTTGTTCAAAGTAACAAGTGGTTGCGGTGTATTGCACGCGCTGTAGCCTGATGGAGCGTAGCGTCATCCGGGGACGGGACCAATGACGACAGCCCCGCATTTCGCTTCGCTCCATGCGGGCTACGACATCGTCTTCAGCCCAACTTCTTCAACCATGCGCCGATCTCCGCGGCTGCAACATCGGCCTGCGGCAACAGCTTGCCCATGGTGAAGAAGCCATGGAATTGGCCGGGGAAGTGGCGACAGGCGACGGGCACGCCGGCCTGCCTCAAGCGCTCTGCATAGTCGTGGCCTTCATCGCGCAAGGGATCTGCGCCGGCGGTCAGCACATAGGCCGGCGGCAGGCCATTGAGCGCGGTGGCGCGGGCCGGCGAGGCGCGCCAGTCGTGCGCGTCGGCGGCGCCGTTCAGATAATGGCCTTTGAACCAGCGGACGACGGAATGGCTGAGGAGCAGGCTGGTCTCGGGCTCGCTGTGCGAGGCGTGGGTCATCGCGAAATCGACGGCGGGATAGATCAGCACCTGGCCTGCGAGACTCAAGCCGTTGCCATCGCGGGCAGCGATGGCGACCACGGCGGCGAGATTGCCGCCGGCGCTGTCGCCGCCGACGCAGAGGCGCGATGCATCGATGCCAAGCGTGCTGGCGTTCGCGGCGATCCAATGGGTCGCTTCGATGGCGTCGTCGACCGCGGCGGGAAACTTGTGCTCGGGCGCCAGGCGATAGTCGACCGAGATCACGATCAGCTCGCCCTCGACGGCGAGCTTGCGGGCTGCGACGTCATGGGTGTCGAGGTCGCCGATCACCCAGCCCCCGCCATGGAAGAACACCAGAGCCGGCGATAGACCGCCACGTCGGCGCAGCCTCATTGGCACGTAGAGGCGGGCAGGGATCGTGCCGTGCGGCGCCGGGATCGCAAGGGCTTCGACGCGTGCCAGCTCGGGCGGCTCGGGATTGGTTGCAAAGCCCGCTCGGGAATAATCCGCGCGAGCTTCCGACGCGGTCAGCGTTTCATAAGGTGGACGGGCGGCCTGAAGAAACGCCTGGTAGACGGCGGCGGCGTCGGAATCGAGGACGATTGGCATGGGAGACCTTGCGAGGAATTTGCTGATGTCGCTGCCGGGCTCGCCTGTTGGGGCCCCCGGAATGAGAGGGAAGCCGCCGTCTGTCGGGGCCCGCCGGAGATGGGCCGCCGCTGCAACTATCCCACCTGACGGGTGGTCTGGCCAGCCAAGGGACCGGGAAGGGACCGGGAAGGGGCCGGCGGGCGTGGGGGAAACCGCCCTTTCCCCGCCGTATTCGGCGTGTTAACCGGATGGTCTGCGAGCGGCCGTAACCCCTGTACAATGCTCGATAAACCCGATTCGCTGTTGAAGCCGCGCGAGATGTCTCGAAACCTGATCCTGACCGGCCTTGCGGCGCTCTTTGCCGCCACAGCGATGACCGTCTCGCCTCCGGCGCAGGCGCAGATCGGCACCATCTTCTCTGATCCGCCGCCGCTGCGGCCGCCCGGCAGCATTCCGCGCGGCAACCAGCCGCAGCAGCAGATGCCTGACGATGACGAGGAGGTGCCGGAGCTGCCGCCGCAGGGCCGCGTGCTGCCGACGCCGAACCGACCCGCCCCCCGCCAAGGAAATATCGCGCCCAATGCTCTGCCCGGTCCGGTGGAGACGCAGCCTTTGGCCCCGCCGCCGGGAAGTACCGTGCTGCCGCAGAACCAGCAGCCCTCCATCGCGGTTGCGCCGCCCAATCCTCAAAGCCCACCGCCGCAGCCGGGCGCCAATCCGACGCTGCCGGGCTTGCCGCCCGGGCAGCGACAGCCCAAGGGAACACCGCAAAACGGCGTTCCGCAGACGCCGGCCAGCCTTCAGCCGGGCGATGAGGTCGTTACCGAGCCGCCGGCGCAGAAGATCGTGAACAAGAAGGCGACCTTCTCGGGCCTCGACAAGATCACCGGCCGCATCATCAATTTCGACGAGGAGATCGGGGAGACCGTGCAGTTCGGCGCGCTGCGGGTCAAAACCGACGCCTGCTACACGCGGCCGGCAACCGAAGCCGCCAATACCGATGCCTTCGTCGAGGTCGACGAGATCACGCTGCAAGGCGAGGTGAAGCGGATTTTTTCGGGCTGGATGTTTGCGGCGAGCCCGGGCCTGCACGGCGTCGAGCACCCGATCTACGACATCTGGCTGACCGACTGCAAAGAGCCGCAGCAGACGATCGCGACCGCAGCGCCGGATCCGGCGAGCAAGCCGGCCACGCCACCGCCGCCGCCGGCACAGAAGAAGGCCGCGCCCAAGCAGGCCGTGCAGCAGCAGCGTCCCCCGCAGCCTCCGCCGGTGCAGCAGCCGCAGCCGGCACCGCCGCCTCCGCCGCCACAGCAGCCGAGCCTCTTCCCGTTCCCGGGCTTCGGCCGGAATTAGCTTCTCGTTGCGATGATCTCGAGCGCGCTCGCCCCCGGGATCGCGTCTCCAGGCAATTTCAGGAAGTCGGCGGACTCGCCTGCGAGCGCCTTGTCGAGCAGGGCGGTGTAACGGCGCCTGGAAATCTCGACCGCACCGAAGCTGCGCAGATGCTCGGTGACATATTGCGTGTCGAGCAGCTCGAAGCCGCCGTAGATGAGGCGCGCCACCAGATGCACCAGTGCGACCTTCGAGGCATCGCGCGCGGTGTGAAACATGCTTTCGCCGAAGAAGGCGCGCCCCAGGCTCACGCCATAGAGGCCACCGACGAGGTCGTCGCCCTGCCAGGCCTCGACGCTGTGGCAGTGGCCGAGCTCGTGCAGGCCGCCATAGAGGTCGCGGATGCGCTTGTTGATCCAGGTGTCCTCGCGGCCGGCCTGCGGCGCCGCGCAGCCGGCGATCGTCGCCTTGAAGGCAGTGTTGACGGTGACGCGAAACACATCCGAGCGCACGGTGCGCGCAAGGCGCGAGGCGACGCGAAATCCCTCGAGCGGGATCACGCCGCGCATCTCCGGCTCGACCCAGAACAGCGTCGGATCGTCCGCGCTCTCGGCCATCGGAAAGATGCCGCAGGCATAGGCACGCAGCAGCACGGCGGGGGTGATTTCAGACGAGGCGGAGTCGCGCGAAGTCATGCGCGGCACATTAGCAGGATCGTGGCAGCCTTGCGATGGGGTCCGATGCGGGGCCTCGCACGTCAGCTCGCGGCGGCGTTGTTCGTCGTCGTCGATGGCGCGGGCAGGCGGCGGAACTTGAGCAGGATCTTCGTCCCAGTGTGATCCGGATCGCGTTCGACGGAGGCGTCGAGCTTGGAAGCCATCGCCGCAACGATGCGCTGGCCCATCCCGGTCGAGCGCGGATCGGCCTTGGCATTGTCACCAACGCCATCATCGGCGATCGACAGTACGAGATCCTCGCCCTGCGAGGTCAGCTCGACGTGAATGGGGCCGGCGCCGTCCGGATAGGCGTATTTCACCGCGTTCATGACCAGCTCGTTGACGATGATGCCGACCGCCACTGCGCGGTCCGGATCGATCTCGATCGGCTCCGCCTTCAGCGTCAGGCGCGACATCCGGTTGCCCTCGGCCGAGCGGCGGAGGTCCTCGAGCAGCGAGTCCAAATACTGGTTCAGGACGACGCTCTTCAGATCCTGCGAGGTGTAGAGGCGGCGGTGCACCTGCGCGACCGCGGCGACGCGGCCCATCGCATTGGTCAGGGCGGCCTTGACCTCCTCCTGCGCAGCCGAGCTTGCCTGCAGATGCAGCAGCGAAGCGATGATCTGGAGCGAGTTGCCGACGCGGTGATTGACCTCGCGCAGCAGCATTTCGCGTTCGGCGGCCAGCGCCGCGTAGCGGTCGCGCGAGGCGTGGATTTCGGCTTCCGCCTCCTCGCGCGCCTTCTGGAGCGCAGCTTGGCGCAGGGCGCCATCGGCAGCGACATGCAGCAGCGGGATGAAGTCGCCCGTGACGTCCTTGACGAGGTAGTCGGCTGCGCCCGCCTTCAGCGCTGTGACGGCGATGCTGGAATCCTGCGACGCCGTGACGAAGACGACCGGCGGGGCGTTCGGGATCGCCATGATCCGTTCGAGTGTCTCAAGACCGTCGAGGCCCGGCATGTACTGGTCGAGCGCCACGACGTCGATGCCGCCATCGACGTTTCCTTGCCGGATGCGCGCGAGGCCTTCCTCGCCGCTTGTGGCAAGGATCACCTTGTAGCCGCGGCGCGTCAGACCGCGCTCGACGAGGCGCGCCAGCGCGTCATCGTCGTCGATATAGAGCAACGTCGGCGTTGTCCGGTTCATGTTGCTGCTGGGGGCACCTGGATGACGGAGAAGAATAGCCCGAGCTGCCGGATCGCGTTGGCAAAATTCTCGTAATTGACCGGTTTTGTGATGTAGACGTTACAGCCGAGCTCGTAGCAGCGCTTGATCTCCTGGGAGTCGTCGGTGGTGGTCAGCACCACTACGGGAGAGGCCTTCAGGTACTTGTTCTCCTTGATCCGCTTCAGGATCTCGATCCCGGTCGTGTCGGGCAGGTTGAGATCGAGCAGGATCAGCAGCGCATTGCCCTTCTGGACGAGGCCGGAGCCGTCAGCGCCGAACAGAAAGCGGATGGCGTCCGTGCCGTTGGCAAAAGGCACGATCGGGTTGTTCACCCCGGAGCGGCGGATATTGCGTTCGATGAGGCGGGCGTGCCCCTCGTCGTCCTCGATCATTATGATGGTGACGGGCTGTGTCATTGTTCTGCGTTCCGCTTGCTCGCGTTCCACTTGATCGGCAGCGTGATCGTAAATGTGCTGCCGACGTTGAGTTCGGAGGAGACCGACATCGTACCGCCGAGCCGGCGCACCAGCGCGCGGACGTGGGCAAGGCCGATGCCCTGGCCCGGCTTGTCCTGGAGGCCGGCGCGGCGGAACAGATCGAAGATGCGGTGGTGATCCTTCGGATCGATGCCGCGGCCATTGTCGGAGATATCGAAGATCGCATAGCCGAGCTTGGTGCGGCCGCGCAGCGCGATCTCGCCGGGCACGCCGCTCTTGAGATACTTGATGGCGTTGTCGATCAGGTTGGAGAAGATCTGCTCCAGCGCTAGCCGGTCGCTCACGATGTCGGGCAGCTCGCCGACGCGGATTTCGGCCTGCGCTTCGGCTGACTGATGTGCCACCGTCGCGACGATCGCCTCGATCAGCTCGCGCGTGTCGATCCTGACCGGCTCGAATTCGCGCCGGCCCTCGCGGGTGAGGTTGAGGATCGCCGAGATCAGGCGATCCATCTTGGCGATCGAGGATTTGATGAAGCCGAGCGCCTCGGAAAAATCCTGCGAGAGCTGTTTGTCCGACCCTTCCAGCGGGATTTCCGCGGCATCCTTCATCGCCAGCGGCGGCCCGTCCGCCGGGACGTGGGTGAGGCTGCCGATGCGCCGGAAGAGGTCGCTTCCCAACTCCTCGAGCTCGCTGGTGAAGCCCATGATGTTGACCAGCGGCGAGCGCAGGTCGTGGCTCACGATATAGGCGAAGCGCTGGATCTCGTTGTTGGCTTCGCGCAAGTCTGCCGTCCGTTCATCGACGGTGGCCTCAAGATTGACGTTGGAATCGCGCAGGCGCGTCTCGGCCTCGTCGCGGAGGGCTGCTGAGCGCCGCACCAGCCAGATCGAGATCAAGGCGAGCACGACGACGAGACCGGAGCCGATGCCGGTCAACGACGCTGCCAGCGTCTGGCTGTTGTTGGCATTGGCCGAGCGCAGTGCAAATAATCGCTGCTCCTCGCGGAGCATGGCGTCCGCAGCGTCGCGGATCGTGCTCGTCGTGTTGCCGGCAGCCGCTTCACGGACGAGCGCCGAGGCACGTGCGAAGTCGCTCTGCTGCATATAATTCATCTCGCGCGTGAACTGGTCGAGCCTGGTTTCGACCGCTGGCCGCAGCTTGCGGACGTTGTCGGCCTGCGCGGGATTGTCCTTGGTCAGCTCCGCGAGCCTCGTGAGATGCGGCAGGACCGCCGCCACCGCGGCCTGGTGGTCGGTCCAGAATTCCGGCCCGCGCGTGAGGAGAAATCCGCTCGCACTGCTCTCGGCGCGACGAACTTCCAGGAGCAGCGTGTGGATCTGGTTCTCGACCTCGATGGTGTGAATGACCGAGGCGTTGTCGTCGCGTGCCTTGTTGACGAGGTAGACCGAGCCGGCGCTGATCACCGTCAGCACCAAGAGTCCCGCTGCGAACAGCAGGATCTGCCAAAGTGCGCGCCGCCGTCTCAGGTCAGGCGCCACGCCAATTCCAGTTCCGACCTTAAGAATTTCCACTCCCCCGTGCAGAAAACCCGCCGATAACGCTGCAAGCGGCGTCCGGTTCCATGGCGAGGGAAGGATGGTCGCCGCTAGTTGCCGGACTGGCCGGCCAGGTACTGTTCCAACCAGTGGATATGATAGTCGCCGTCGATGATCGCGTCTTCGCGCACCAGCGCGCGGAACAGGGGCAGCGTCGTCTCGATGCCGTCAACCACCATCTCGTCCAGCGCCCGGCGCAGCCGCATCAGGCATTCGGTGCGGGTCTTGCCGTGCACGATCAGTTTGCCGACGAGGGAATCGTAATAGGGCGGGATCGTGTAGCCCTGATAGACCGCGGAATCGATCCGCACGCCCAGACCGCCAGGCGGATGGTACTGCAGGATCCGGCCGGGCGAGGGCCGAAAGGTCTGCGGGTTCTCCGCATTGATGCGGCACTCGATCGCGTGCCCGATGATCTGGATCTCTTCCTGCTTCGCCGGCAGGTCGCCGCCGGCGGCAATGCGGATCTGCTCCAGCACGAGGTCGATGTCGGTGATGCTTTCGGTGACGGGATGTTCGACCTGGATGCGGGTGTTCATCTCGATGAAGTAGAACTCGCCGTCCTCATAGAGGAACTCGATGGTGCCGACGCCGAGATATTTCATCTCGCGCATGGCCTTGGCACAGGTTTCACCGATCTTGGCGCGGGCGGCTGCGGAGAGAACGGGCGAGGGGCCTTCCTCCCAGACCTTCTGATGACGGCGTTGCAGCGAGCAGTCGCGTTCGCCAAGGTGGATCGCGCCACCGCGGCCGTCGCCAAGGATCTGGATTTCGATGTGGCGCGGCTTCTGCAGGTATTTTTCCAGATAGACTGACGCGTCGCCGAAGGCGGATTTCGCCTCGTTGGCGGCCGTCGATAGCGCCAGCGCAAGCTCTGCCTCGCTATGCGCGACCTTCATGCCGCGGCCGCCGCCGCCGGCGGCAGCCTTCACCAGCACGGGGAAGCCGATCTCGTTCGCGATCGCCGTCGCGTTGTCGTTGGGACCGACGGCACCGTCGGAGCCGGGCACCACGGGGATGCCGAGCCGCTTGGCGGTCTTCTTGGCCTCGATCTTGTCGCCCATCAGGCGGATGTGCTCCGCCTTCGGGCCGATGAAGTGCAGATTGTGCTCGGAGAGGATTTCCGCAAAGCGCGCATTCTCCGACAGGAAGCCGTAGCCCGGATGCACCGCATCGGCGCCGGTGATCTCGCAGGCCGCGAGCAGCGCGGGAACGTTGAGATAGCTGTCCTTCGACTGCGGCGGCCCGATGCATACGCTCTCGTCGGAGAGGCGGACGTGCATCGCGTCCGCATCGGCGGTGGAGTGCACGGCGACGGTCGCGATCCCGAGCTCCTTGCAAGCCCGCAGGATACGAAGGGCGATCTCGCCGCGATTGGCTATGAGGATCTTGTCGAACATGGTGTCCTGCCGCGAATAGCGAGTGGCGAATGGCGAATAGGGAAGGCCAATGCCATTCGCTATTCGCTACTCCCCGTTCGCCTACTCAATAATCACAAGCGGTTCGCCGAACTCGACCGGCTGGCTGTCCTCGACCAGAATCTGCGTCACGGTTCCGGCGCGCGGCGAGGGGATTTGGTTCATGGTCTTCATCGCTTCGATGATGAGGAGCGTCTGACCGACCGAAACCTTGGAGCCGACCTCGATGAAAGGCTTTGCGCCCGGCTCCGGCGCCCAATAGGCGGTGCCGACCATCGGCGAGGTGACGGCGCCGGGATGTTTCGAGAGATCTGCTGGCGCTGTGGCCGCAGTCGCCGCTCCAAGTGCCGCGACGGGAGCCGCGATGACCGATGTCGGCAGGGCCGCGGCGACGCTGACGTTGCGCGCGACGCGCAGACGAAGTCCTGCACGCTCGATCTCGATCTCGGTGAGGCTCGTCTCGTCGAGCAGGGTCGCGAGCTCGCGGATGAGCGCGGAGTCCTCGCTGGAAAACTTTGCAGCTGCTTTATCGTCTGGCTGGCGCGCCATGATCTTGATTCCGAACCTCTGTTTGAAAAGGGGCGTCAGGCTTTGGGCTGGATGCCGAGCTTGGCGGCAAGGCCCTGGATCGCGAGACGGTAGCCCTCGATGCCGAAGCCGCACAGCGAAGCGAAGGCGGCGCGGGCGGTGTAGGAATGGTGACGGAAACTCTCGCGGGCGTGGATGTTGGTGACGTGCACCTCGACCGTCGGGATCTGCACCGCGAGCAGCGCATCGTGCAGCGCGATCGAGGTGTGCGAATAGCCGCCGGCGTTGATGATGATACCCTTCATCTTGCGGGCGTGCGCCTCGTGGATGAAGTCGATCAATTCGCCTTCGCGGTTGGACTGCCGGCAGTCGGCCTTGAGACCGAACTTCGCTGCGGTCTCCCGGCAGAGCGTCTCGACGTCGGCCAGCGTCGCGTGCCCGTATTTCTCCGGTTCGCGCGTCCCCAGCATGTTGAGGTTCGGCCCGTTGAGGACGAGGATCGTGTCGGTCGCAGGTTCAGCCATTAAATCCCGTCAGGTGCTTTGGCGGAGGTGGCGGGGGTTATAGGTAACAAAGGGGCCTGAGGGAAGCCTTCAACGACCTCCCGCACGGCTTCAGATAGCTCATCCAGCCTGCAAAAAGCTGTGTGGAAGCTACGGAAATTGCTTGTTAACCAGCCCAAATCATGGCTGCCGGCCGACCGCAAAAAGGGCGGGCATCGCTGCCCGCCCTCGGGGGTGCCGGTTTGTCGGCCGTCAGGCGTTGAGAACCGCGATGATCTCATAGGTGGCGGGATCGATGATCACGATCTCTTCGCGGACCACGATGTACCTGTAGCTCCGCCACTCCGGATAGATCGTCGCCACCCGTGACGGCAGCACGTGCAGCTCGATGCCCTCACGCGGGATCCGCGTGCCGACCGAAACCGAGAAGTTGACGTTGCTGACGGGAGCCACGTGCTCCTCGTGGATCACGGATGTGATCTGCGTGCGTTGCTCGGTCGAGAGCTTGGCGCCCGCGCCGGCCTGGCCGGTGGTCTGTGTCTGGGTCGACGTGCCCTGGCGGTTCTCGCCTGTGGCCGTGCCGGACTTGGTTTGGGTCTCCGAGCTCATGCCCTTCGACCTGTCCTGCTGACCCTGAGCGCGTTCATCTGTGCGCTGGCCCTTCGTTGCACCCGACTTCTCCTCAGCCGTCGGATTCTTGTGCATCGTGCCAGAGGACTTCTCGTCTCTCATCGTACCCGAGGACTTCTCCTCGGCGCCGGACTTCATGGATCCGCCGGCCTGTCCAACGGTGCCTTTTTCCTTGCCCGTGGAATCCCTGTGCATGGCACCGGACTTCTCGTCCTTCATCGCGCCCGAGGACCTTTCTTCAGCGCCGGACTTCATAGATCCGCCGGCCTGTCCCACGGTGCCCTTTTCCCTGCTCATGGCACCGCCATGTTCAGCCGCGCCGGTGGAAGGTTGCGCGTTCTGTTGCATCTGCTGGGAGCCGCCGGACTCCTTGGTCCCGGTTCCCTGCGCATTCGCGAGACCAGTACCCGCGACGAGTGCCAGCGCGGCAACCGAGATCATAAAGCGATTAGTCATTGAACCTCTCCTCACGTGTTTTGTGCGTCATTGCCCGCGCCGACAACGAAAGGAGAAATGAGATGTTCCGAAACTTCAGTGGTTCCGCGGCTTTTGTTTGTTGAATGCGAGATGAATGGTCGCGCCAAGATCCTGACAACAAAAAAGGCCGGCAAAAGCCGGCCCTTTGTGGTGTTCGGATAATCGAAACCGGGAACTAGCAGGTCGCCTTGCCGCAGCGAGCGACGCCGATCTTTTCCTTCAGGCCATCGAGGCCGATGGCGCCGACCACGATCTGCTTGCCGATCACGTAGCTCGGCGTGCCGTTCATGCCCATCGCTTCGGCGAGTTTGAAGTTCTCCTCGATCGTAGCGCGCACTTCCGGATTGGCCATGTCCTTCTCGATCTTCGCGACGTCGAGACCGGCTTCCTTGGCGGCGGCAAGCGCGTGCGCCTTGTCGGCCTGGCCGCGGCCGCCGAGCAGCTTCTGGTGGAAGTCGAGATACTTCTTGCCGGTGGGATCCTGCATGCGGACGGCAACCGCAACCTGCGCCGCCTCGACCGAGCCCTGGCTCAGCACCGGAAACTCCTTGAGCACGACCTTCAGCTTGGGATCGGCCTTCATGAGGTCGAGCATGTCGGTCATCGCGCGCTTGCAGTAGCCGCAATTGTAGTCGAAGAACTCGACGAAAGTGACGTCGCCGTCCTTGTTGCCGAGCACGACCTGGCGCGGCGAGTTGAAGATCGCATCCGCATTCTGCGCGATGCTGGCTTCGTGCTTCTGCGCTTCGGCGGCTGCCTGGCGCTTGCTCAGCTCGGCCATCGCATCCTCGAGCACCTCGGGATGGCTGACGAGATAGTTCTTGATGATCGCCTCGATGTCGGAGCGCTGGGCGTCGGTGAAGCTGTCGGCCGCGGCGGGCGCGGCTCCGCCGAGCACGGCGAGGGCAAACAGCGCGGGGACGATCAGGCGCAGCGAAGGCATTGGCATATCCTCTGGTCGAAAGCAGGTTTCGGAAGACATCCCGGCCGATCTAACCTGGCCGCGCCGTGACGTCGTGGTGTCGGTGTCGTTCTAATCGTTTAAAGCGCGATGAGATTGGGATGAATCGTCATCGCGCTTCAGGTTATTGTTTGAGCATGATCTTTTCGGAAAAACGCTCCACACTTTTCCGGATCATGCTCTAATTGTTGCGTGGCGGTTTTGACGCCACGATGTCATCGGCCTTGACCCAACCGGGCGTGCCGATGGCGAAACGGGTTTTTGCGCGCGTCGCAAGCTCGCGTGCGGTCTTGTTGTCGCCGCGCAGGTAAGCTGCCTGCGCCGATGCCAGATCGGCCTCCGCATAGTCCCCCTTGCGACCATAGGCCATGGCGAGCTGCGTGTAGCCGATCGGCGCCTCCGGCTCCCGCGCCACCGCGGCACGGAGAATCCGGATCGCTTCGTCCGTGTAGGACTTATTATCAGTTCCGACCAGAGCCTGCCCAAGTAACATCTCGATGAGCGGGGCGTTGCCGGAGAGCTGCACCGCCTTGTGCAGGGCAGGGATCGCTTCCGCCGGCTTGCCACTCTCGAGCAGTGCCTGGCCGCGCACCTCGTAGAAATACGGGTTGGTCGGCTGCGCCTGGATCAGCGCGTCGATCTGGGCCAGCGCGCTGCGCAGGTCGCCGTGCAGATAGGTGCTGATGGCGCGGGCATAGCGTGCGGGCAGGCTGTCGTTGGACAGCGGATAGCGGCGATAGACGGTCTCGGGCCGCTCCATGAAGGCGGAGACCTTGGCGCGCACCATGTCATGGCGCGCCTGGAGCGCCGGGTCGTCCTTCTTGTCCCAATAGGGGCTGGCGCGGGCGAACTGGGCGAGCGCCTCGACGCGCTCGGCCGGCATCGGATGCGACTGCAAATAGGGATCGGCGCCGCGCGCGGCGAACAGGCTCTCGCTGGTGAAGCGCTTGAAGGTCTCGTACATGCCCTTTGGCGACTGCTGGGTCGCGGTCAGGAACTTCACGCCGGCGCGGTCGGCGTTCTCCTCCTGCTGGCGCTGATAGGACAACAGCGAGCGGCGGATCATCTCCTGCGGTCCGGCGACTGCGGCCGCACCGGCGTTGGCGAGACCATTGTTCGCGTTGCCGCTGCGGGCGCCCGCGACCATGGCGCCAGCGCCGAGCAGCATGGCGATGATCATCTGAGTCTGGGCGTTGGCGAGCTGCTCGCGCAGCTTGGCGAGATGTCCGCCGGCCAGATGCCCGGTCTCGTGCGCGAGCACGCCGATCAGCTGGTTCGGCGTTTCCGACTGCATGATCGCGCCATAATTGACGAAGATGCGGCGGCCATCAGCGACGAACGCGTTGAACGATGCGTCGTTGAGGATCACCATCTGGATGTTCTGCTTCTCCAGACCCGCGGCGCGCAGGATGGGTCTGGTATATTCGCGCAGCAATTGCTCGGTCTCGGTGTCGCGCAGCACCGGCGGGCCTCTGGGACTCTCCTGCGCCTTGATCGCCGGGAGCGGCGCCAGCGCCATGGCCGCGGCGGTCACGATGGCGGTGAGAGCGGAGGCTTTCTTGCGCAAAGCGAGCTGGGGCAACATCGATCGGTCTTGAAATGCAGTCTTGTGATTGGTCTTGGTGATTGGCGTCGGACCGGATACGGGATATGCCCTAATGAGCCGCACAATGCGGCCAGTCTGGGGCGCCGGCGCCCCGTTCCCGGCCCCCGGGGGTTCCGGACCGGAAGCGAAATAGCAGATATTGATGGCCGATGCGATATTGAGGAACCGGCTGGAGCCCTGGCTGAGACCATCCCGCCGCAGTGACGTTCCCCCCTTCATGGTGATGGACGTGATGGCCGCGGCCGCGCGTATAGAGGCGGCGGGCGGCCACGTCATCCACATGGAGGTCGGCCAGCCTGCCGCGCCGGCCCCGAAGACCGCGATCGCGGCCGCCCACAGGGCGCTGGATACTGCGCGAATCGATTATACCTCCGCGCTCGGCATCCCCTCGTTGCGCGAGCGCATCGCGCGCCATTATCGCGACGCCTATGGCTGTGCGGTGAGCCCCGAGCGGATCGTCGTCACCACTGGGTCCTCCGGCGGCTTCATCCTGGCCTTCCTTGCCCTGTTCGAGCCAGGTGACCGCGTCGCGGTGACGGTGCCCGGCTATCCGCCATACCGTCATATCCTGACCGCGCTCGGCTGCGAGCCGGTGCCGATCGAGACCACCAGCCAGACCCGTCACGCCCTGACAGGCGAGGCGCTGCTGGCCGCCCATCGCAAGGCGCCGCTCAAGGGCGTGCTGGTCGCAAGTCCTGCCAATCCCACCGGGACCATGATGTCCAGGGAGGCGCTGTCCAGCCTGATCACGGCCGCCGAGGGCGCCGGCATCCGCTTCATCTCGGACGAGATCTATCACGGCCTCGACTACGCATTCCCCGCCGTTACCGCGGCAGCGCTGTCGGACCATGCACTCATCATCAATTCGTTCTCGAAATATTTTTGTATGACCGGCTGGCGGGTCGGCTGGATGGTCGTGCCGGACGTCCTGGTGCGGCCGGTCGAGCGGCTCCAGCAGAACCTGTCGATCTCGGTGCCGTCGCTGTCGCAGATCGCGGCCGAAGCAGCCTTCGACGGCGCTGCCGAGATGGAGGAGATCAAGCACGGTTATCAGGAAAACCGCCGCATCCTGATCGAGGGTCTGCCCAAGGCCGGCCTGACCAAGTTCCTGCCCGCCGATGGCGCATTCTACCTCTACGCCGACGTGTCGGATTTCACCTCCGACAGCTTTGAGTTCGCCCAGCAGATGCTGGAGCAGGCCCATGTCGCGGCCACGCCCGGTATCGATTTCGATCCCGTGCACGGCCGCTCCTTCATCCGCTTTTCCTACGCGAGATCGGCGGAGGAGATGCGCCAAGCAGTTGACCGGATCGCTCACTGGCTTAAATAGCCCGCCAGTTTTTTACGAGCCTTCCGGAGTTCAACGTGTCTGACAGATCGCCTGCCGCCGCACCGCATTTTCCCCTCGCCGCCATCGTCTGGCCGGTCCAAAGCGGCGGGGGCGCGCTGCGCGCGATCGTGCTGGTTGCGCTTGGAACGGCTTTGATGGCGCTGTCAGCCAAGGTCAACCTGCCGCTGCCATATGTGCCCATGACGCTGCAGACGCTGGTCGTGCTGATGATTGGCGTCGGCTATGGCTGGCGCCTCGGTAGCGCAACCATGATCGCGTACCTCGCGGAAGGCGCGATGGGCGTGCCGGTGTTCGCAGGCCCGGTCGGCGGCCTTGCTCCGCTCGTCGGCCCCACGGCCGGATATCTGTTCGGCTTCGTCGCTGTGGCCTTCGTCACGGGCTTTCTCGCCGAGCGGGGCTGGGATCGAAGCATGGCCTGGCTGTTCGCGGCCATGGCGATCGGCCACATCGTCATTTTGGCGATGGGCTTCGCCTGGCTTGCTTTCGGCCTCGGGCTTGGCACCGCCAAGGCCTGGCAGGTCGGCATCGTGCCGTTCATCGCGGCGTCGCTGATCAAGAATGCACTCGGGGCGACCTTAATGCCGGCTGCACGCCGGATCGTCGATCGCCGCCAATAGGCAGCCAGCGGCCGAGCAGTTCCATTTGACTCGGCCCTTCAAATTGATCTTGGCTAGAACCAAGAGAGTTAAGGGGAGGGAGCAATGACGACGACAACGATGACTGCGGGCGCGCCGGCGGCGAAGGCCGCCGCCAAGCCGTGGTACAAGGTTCTCTATATCCAGGTGCTGATCGCCATCTTCCTGGGCGCCATCGTCGGCTGGCTGTGGCCTTCGGTCGCGACCAACGACTGGATCAAGGCGATGGGCGACGGCTTCATCAAGCTGATCAAGATGGTGATCGCCCCGATCATCTTCTGTACGGTCGTCTCAGGCATCGCCCACATCCAGGACGCCAAGAAGGTCGGCCGCATCGGCGTCAAGGCGCTGGTCTATTTCGAGATCGTCTCGACTTTCGCGCTCCTGATCGGGCTCGTCGTCGGCAATCTGGTTCGTCCGGGTGCGGGATTCGGCAGCGCGGCGGCGAACGCACAGGCGGTTGCCAACTACGCCAAGCAGGCCGAGGGACAGAAGAGCGTCGACTTCATCCTCCACATCATCCCTGACACCGTGGTCGGCGCTTTCGCGCAAGGCGAGATCCTCCAGGTGCTGCTGTTCTCGGTGCTGTTCGGCTTCGCCATCATGGGGCTCGGCGAGCGCGGCCACGTAATCCGCTCCTTCATCGACGATGCCGCCCATGCCGTGTTCGGTGTCATCTCGATCGTGATGCGCGCAGCACCAATCGGCGCATTCGGCGCGATGGCCTATACCATCGGCAAGTTCGGCACCGGTGCGATCCTCAACCTGGTCGGGCTGATCGCGACCTTCTACGTCACCGCTGCACTGTTCGTGTTCATCGTGCTCGGCACGATCGCGCGCTTTGCGGGGTTCTCGATCTTCAAGTTCCTCGCCTACATCAAGGACGAGCTGCTGATCGTGCTCGGCACCTCGTCCTCGGAAAGCGCGCTGCCGTCCTTGATGGAGAAGCTGGAACGGCTCGGCTGCTCGAAATCCGTGGTCGGCCTCGTGGTGCCCACGGGTTACTCGTTCAACCTCGACGGCACCAATATCTACATGACGCTGGCGACGCTGTTCATCGCGCAGGCGCTCGGTGTCGATCTCACCTTGGGCCAGCAGATCACCATCCTCGTGGTGGCGATGCTGACCTCGAAGGGCGCCTCCGGCATCACCGGCGCCGGCTTCATCACGCTCGCCGCGACGCTCGCCGTGGTCGATCCGCGACTCGTGCCGGGCATGGCGATCGTGCTCGGCATCGACAAGTTCATGAGCGAATGTCGCGCCCTGACCAATCTCTGCGGCAACGGCGTCGCCTGCGTGATCGTCGCCTGGTGGGAGGGCGAGCTCGATCGTGACAAGCTCAACGCCAGGCTGAGCCAGCAGATCGATCCGACCGACATGGAGACGGCGCTCACGACGGACTGATTTGCAAACTCAACGCAAGGCGCATCGCGCCGCTACGTTTTGAAATAGCAGGGCTGGTCGAGATCCTCGATCAGCCCTTGCTGTTTGGGCGCCTTATCGACGATGGGCAGGCTCCCGCCAAACGCACGGAGTGACGGAATTTGCGCGCTCGCCCGTTGAACCCTCATCGCGATTTCGGGGTGAAGGGCGGGGTGGCATCGTGGGCGAGGCGGCGGTCGATCGGATTCTGTTGCAGGCGGTGGAGCATTACGAGGCGGGGCGGCCGGATCAGGCAGGCTTGTTGTGCGGCGAAGTCCTGAAGGCGCATCCCGACCATGTGCCGGCGCTGCATCTGTCCGCCGTGGTCGCTTTCGTGACCGATCGCGCGAGCGACGGGGCGAGCCTGCTGAGCCGTGTGTTCGGCCTCGATCCCGACCACGCGCCGGCCCTCGTCACGCTGGGCGATGCGCTTGCCGTAAAGGGTGAGCGGGACGGGGCGGTGGCGGCGTTTCAGCGCGCGCTTCTGCGGCGACCGGGCGATGCAGGCCTGTGCAACAAGCTCGGCGTGGCGCTGGCGGAGCTGTCGCGCTTTGAGGAGGCGGACGCCGCCTATCGGCGCGCCATCGCGATCGATCCGCATTTGACCCGTGCGCATTTCAATCGGGCCGTGGCGCTGGCGGGGCAGGGACGGCTCGCCGAGGCCGAGGAGGCCTATCGCGAGGTCATCGCAAGGGATCCAGCGCATCGTGGCGTCTGGCTCAATCTCGGCAATGTGCTTGCTGATCAGAAGAGGCTCGACGAGGCCGTGATGGCCTATCGTCGTGCCCTCGAAGCGGGCCCTGAGGATCCGGGCCTGCTTTGCAATCTCGGCGCTGCGCTCTACCGCAAGGGCGAGCTCGAGGAGGCGATCGTGCATTGTCGCCGCTCGACTCTGCTTGATCCGGACAATCTTGAGGCGATGCGGTTGCTCGGTCTCGTCCTGCACGAGGCCGGTCATCTGCATCAGGCGTCCGCGACCTACCAGCGGATCATCGCGCGCGATCCGGCCGATCACGTGATCATCAGCAATTCCGGCGCCTGCCTGTGCGAGCTCGGACTTTTCGACGAGGCCATCGCAGCTTGCGAGCGGGCGCTGGCAGTGAAGGCTGATCATGCGCCCGCTCACACCAATCTCGGGATCATCTTCGAGAAGCAGGGTCGGGTGGAAGCAGCCGTCGCCGCGCATCGCCGCGCCGTCGCCGCCGATCCCGCCTACGCAAAAGGCCATGCGAATCTCGCGGTGGCGCTGCGCAATGCCGGCGAGATAGACGGGGCGCTTGCCGCCTCCCGCCAGGCCATCGCGCTCGATCCGGAGCAGCCGCTCGCGCAATATAATCACGCGCATTTTCTGCTGATGAACGGTGACTTCGCCAGCGGCTTTGAAGCCTATCAATGGCGGCGCAGGTGCAAGACCCTGTCCGACGGCGATCCGACCTTCAGCGAGCCGGAATGGCAGGGCGAGCCGCTTGGCGGCCGCCGGCTTCTGCTGTTCGCTGAATACGGGCTCGGCGACGCCCTGCAGTTCGTGCGCTATCTGCCGATGGTGGCCGCACAGGGCGGCTCCGTCATCCTCCAGGTCCAGCCGGCGCTCGCTTCACTGCTGCGGACGATGGCTGACGTCACTGTGATCGCGCGCGGCGAGCCGCTGCCGCGATTCGACGTGCAACTGCCGCTGATGAGCTTGCCTCGCGTGTTCGGCACGATGCTCGACACGATTCCGGCGGACGTGCCCTATCTGCATCCGGATCCCGCACGACTGTCGCGATGGCGCGCTGCGCTGCAAGGCGTGAGCGCGTTGAAGGTCGGCGTGGTCTGGGCCGGCAATCCCAGGCACAAAGGCGACGCGCAGCGCTCTCTGTCGGCACAAGAGGTTCTGCCGCGCCTGATTACGCCAGGCGTGCAGCTCTACAGTCTTCAGAAGGAGCCGCGCGAGGCCGATGTCCCGGTGCTGGCGGCGCTTGGCACTGACATCATCGATCTTGCGCCAGCGCTTGGCGATTTTTCCGATACCGCAGCGGCTGTCGCAGCGCTCGATCTCGTGATCGCCGTGGACACCTCGGTTGCACATCTTGCCGGCGCGCTCGGCCGCCCGGTCTGGATGCTGCTGCCCTACGCGCTCGACTGGCGCTGGCTGCGCGACCGCGAGGACAGCCCATGGTATCCGACCATGCGGCTGTTCCGGCAGCGCAGGCCGCGTGAATGGAACGATCCGCTGATGCGGATGTCGGCCGCGCTGGCGGTCCTCGCCGCAAAACGCGCTGGCTAGAAACGCTCCGGCCGGTATGGCGCGGGATCGATCGACGGCGTCTCGCCGCTCATCATCTCCGCGAGCAGGCGTCCGGTCGCGGGACCGAGCGTAAAGCCCTGGTGGCCGTGGCCGAAATTCATCCAGAGACCGCGATGGCGCGGTGCGGGCCCAAGCACCGGCAACATGTCGGGCGTGCAGGGCCGCGTGCCGTACCACGGCTCGGGTTCGACGCGGCCGCCGAGATCGAGCAGCTCTCGGGCGGAGGCCTCCGCACTGGCGAGCTGCACCGGCGTTGCCGGCGCATCCGGCCCGGTCAGCTCGGCGCCAGTGGTAATGCGGATGCCCCTGGCCATCGGTCCCATGGCATAGCCTCTCGCCGTATCGACCAGTGGCAGATCGAGCGAAGCGCCGCCGCTATAGTGCATATGGTAGCCGCGCTTGCGCACCAGCGGTATGCGGTATCCGAATTTTTGCAGCAGATCGGGTGACCACGGTCCGAGCGTGACGACGACATTGGCCGCATCGATCGGTCCGTTGTCGGTTTGCACCGACCAGCCGGAGGATGTCTGGTGCAAGGTCTGCGCATCGCCGAGAAGGATATGGCCCCCGAGGCGCTGAAACAGCTCGGCATAGGAGGCGACCAAAGCGCCGGGATCGGAAACGGACCACGGCTCCAGCCAATGGATGGCACCCGGAAGATCATCGCGCAGGATCGGTTCAGCCTTCGCGAGCTCGCTGCCGCTCAGGACACGAAACTTCACGCCGAAGTCGCGCTGGTTTTCCTCCGCGGTCTTGATCGCGAGCTCGAACGCGGCGGGATCGCGATGCAGCAGCCGGTAGCCGGCGCGGCGGATGAGGTTGTCGGCGTGAGCCTCGCGGATGAGGATATCGTGCTCGGACGTTGCATAGGCGATCAGGCGTGCCCACGCCTCGATCGCCTCGCGATGCCGCTTCGGCGCCGAGTGCCACCAATAGCGGAGCAAAGGCTCGACGTGGCGGTGCAGGGACGCGAGGCTATAGCGGACGTCGTTGGTGCGGCCGGTCGCGATCTTCAACAGCGTCGCAAAGTCGCGCGGCATCGGATAAGGGCGCACAGCCTCGGCCTGGATCATTCCGGCATTGCCGTAGCTGGTCTCGCGGCCCGGCTCCCTGCGATCGACGAGCATGACCGACCAGCCGCGCCGCTGCAGATGCAGCGCCGCGCTGACGCCTATCATGCCGCCGCCAAGGACGATTGCACTTTGCACCGGCACGTTTCCCTTTAAGCCAGGCGCGGCGCGAGCCTTGGCTGCGCCGTGTTGATGGTCGCGGCGACGATGACCGACATCGCGGTCATCGCCACCAGGAAGCCGAAGGCCGCATCGAAGGATCCGGTTCCGGTCACGATGAAGCCAATCGCCGCGGGCGCTACGAAGCCTGCGCTCTGGCCGCCGAGATTGACCATGCCGACGCCCGATCCGATCTGGTCGTCGCGAAGCAGCTTTGTCGGAAGTGCAACCACCGAGGCCAGCACGAAGGATTTGAAGAAATAGACCAGCGACTGGTAGGTGATCAGCATTGCGATCGTTTCCGCCTTGTACATGGCGTAGAGGAAGATGCCGGTCAACGCGGAGCTGCCGATCAGGAGCCATTTTTCGCGCTCGGCGAAGAACCTCGTCATCACCCAGCCGCCGATCGCGGTCGCGATCGTCGCCATCACGAACGGGATCGGCGCCACGATGCCGACGGTCTTGAGATCGAGCCCGCGCTGCTGGAGCAAATAGAGCGGCATCCAGGAATCAAGGCCCTTGTTGACGCAGCTGAGGCCGAACCACACCACCATCAACTGCCAGATCAGCGGGTTCTTCATCAGCTCGCGCATCGGCGCGCGGTCCGCGGGCTTCGCCGTCGTCGCCGTGCTCGCCTGGGCCGCGCCCAGGCGTCCCAAATGCGGGACGTAGAGGAAATAGACCAGCGCGAACACGAGGCCGGCGATGCCGATCGTGTTGAAGGCGTGGCGCCAGCCGAGCCAGAGGATCAGCGGCGCCATGATCAGCGGCGCGATCATGCTGCCCGCATAGTTCGACGACAGCAGCAGCGCCGACATTTTTGGCCGGCTGTCCTTCTTGAACAGTTCGGCGATGGCGCGGATGCTTGCCGGCGGAAAGCCGCCCTCGGCGATGCCGAAGATGAAGCGGATCGCGATCAGCGACGTCAGCGACCAGGCAAGGCTCGTGAAGGCGGTGAACAGCGACCACATCACGATCGTGACGATCACCACATATTTCGAGCCGAAGCGGTCGGAGAGCCATCCGCCCGGCACCTGCATGAGGGCATAGCCGAGAAAGAACGCGCTGATGACGATGCCGAGATCGGCCGCCTGGAGATTGAAATCCTTGCCGATCTGCGCCAGCGCCAGCGAGATCGCCGCGCGGTCGATGTAGGAGATGCAGTAGGCGATATAGAGCAGGACGAACGCGACGACCCCGGTTTTCCGCTGCGACAATTCCGTCATGCTCATCTCCGTTTCGCCGGCGATCCGGTGGCGCTGCTAACTCTGCTGTGGGGTCATTCCCAGGTGAGGAAGCCGGGCGCGGCCGAGAGCGGCGGCGCCGCGGCGAGCCGTGCCAGATCGGGGATCGGCCGGCAGAGCTGCGGGACGCTCGCAAACGCGGCCTCGATGCTCGCGGCGACCGAGAGCACGATGGCATCGCCGCCGCGTGGGCCCACGATCTGAAGGCCGAAGGGCAGGCCTGCTTCATCGACGCCAAGCGGTAGGCTGAGCGCGGGATGGCCTGGAAGCGTCACGGCATAGGCGAGCGCGAGCCAGTGGAAATAGGATTTGGTCGGCTCGCCGTCGATCTCTGCCGGATAGAGCTCCGACCAGGGCCGCGGGCTCAGCGTGATGGTCGGGCTGATCAGCACGTCGCAAGTTTCGAAGAAGCTCTGATAGGCGCGATAGATCCGCGTCTGCGTGGTCGCCGCGCGCGCGTAGTCTTCAAGCGTGTAGCTCAGGCCTTCCTGGACATTGGCGCGCACGTTCGGCCCGAGCATCTCGGGACGCTCCTTGTAGTTCTTGCCGTGCATCGCGAGGAAAAGGCCTGCGCGCAGCACGGCGAAGGCGTCGTCAGCGCCCGAGCAATCCGGCGTCGCCTCGCGGCAATCGGCGAACAGCGGCGCAAGCTTGCTTACCCGATGGCGGAACACGCGGCGGATCGCCTGCTCGGTCGGCGCGAAGCCAAAGTCTTCGGTGAAGGCGACGCGCAGCTTGCCGAGTTCGGCAGGGCGCGGGCCGGTCCAACGCTCGGCGCGTCCGCGCAAGGGTTCGCCGGGCAGGGTGTAGGCAAGCGGATCACGGGGGTCGTCGCTCGCCATCACCGACAGCATCAGAGCGGTGTCGGCGACGTTGCACGCCATCGGCCCGTCGGTCGGCAGGTTCGACCAGCCGAAGGCGCGCTTTTCGCTCGCCACGAGACCGTAGGAGGGACGCATGCCGACGATGCCGGCAAAGCCCGCCGGATTGCGCAAGGAGCCGCCGGTGTCGGAGCCCGAGGCGAGCGGGGCCATGCCGCAGGCGAGCGCCACCGCCGAGCCGCCGGAGGAGCCGGCTGCCGATCGCAGGGGATCGAAGGGATTGCCGGTCGCGCCGAACACGGGATTGCGGGTGTTGCCGCCCGCCGCCCATTCCGGCGTGTTGGTCTTGCCGAAGATGATCGCCCCGGCCGCGCGCAGCCGCGCAACGGAAGCCTGGTCTGCGGCTGGAACGTGATCGCGCAACAAAGGGCTGCCATAGGTCGTGCGTAGCCCGGCGGTGTCCTGGGTATCCTTGATGAGGACCGGCAGGCCGTGCAGGGCGCCACGATCCTCGCCGCGCAGGATGGCGGCCTCGGCTTCCTTGGCGGCGGCGCGTGCGCCGGGCTCATCCAGCGTCACGACGGCGTTCACGGCGGGATTGGTGGTGGTGATGCGCGTCAGGCAGGCGTCGAGCAGCTCGACGGGCGAGATCGCCCGTGCGGCCAGCAGGCGGCGCAGCTCGACGGCACTGGAATCGCAAAGTCCGGACAATGCCAATCCCTTTCAAATTGTGAAAACGATTTAGCATATCGGAAAGCGGAGCCGGCGCACCAATTTTCGCCAGAACCGGTCGTTTCGTGAGCAAATGCCGGCAAAGCTGCCCTTTGAGCGTCCAAATGGATCTCTTCGACGTAAACTGAGCCAAAAACTTTAGGCGGATCGGCCAACAATTTTTCTTCTGCCGTGCTAGGATTGCTGCATGAGCGAGATCACGACGCCCGACGGTGCCAATTCCCAGCTCGGCCAATGCCTCAAGGCCGCCCGCCAGGCGCGCGGCCTGACGCTCAAGCAGGTAGCGGAGCGGACCGGTATGGCGCTCTCGACCCTGTCCAAGGTCGAGAACGGCCTGATGTCGCTGACCTACGACAAGCTGGTGCAGCTCACCTCAGGCCTGAAGATGGAAATCGCCGAGCTGTTCAACCCGGCGTCCCCCGTGCGTCCCGGGCAGGACCGGCCGGTCACCGCCCGGCGCAGCCTCAGCAGGGCCGGGCAGGGGCAGGTGATCACGACGAAATTCTACACCTACACCTATCAATGCACCGACCTGATCGGCAAACGCATGGTGCCGATCCTGGCCGAGGTTCGCGCGCGCTCGCTGGAGGAGTTCGGACCGCTGCTGCGCCATGCCGGCGAGGAGTACTTTCTGGTGACAAGCGGCCGCGTGGCCGTCCACACCGAGTTCTATGCGCCGGAGATCTTGGGCGAGGGCGACGGTATTTATCTCGACAGCACGATGGGCCACGCCTACCTCAACGCCGGCGATGCACTGGCTGCCAAGGGCGTCTGTCTCTGCACCAGCGAAGCTCCTGACCTTTACGACCAGCTCCGCCAGATCGCATCCCGCGACGTGCAGTCGCTCGACGACGACGAGCTGCCGCCACTTTAACTTCTACTGGGTGATAAACACTCTCCCCTTATCCTGAGGAGCCTGCGAAGCAGGCGTCTCGAAGGATGGCCGCGGACGAGAGCCGGGCCTTCATGGTTCGAGACGCGCGAAGACGCGCTCCTCACCATGAGGGTCTGCGATGCCATCGTTTCAAACGAAAAACGCCCGGCCAAGCCGGGCGTTTTTGTTTGCCTAAGCGTTCGGCCTATTCGCCGCCGCCGAAGCGACGAGACCACCAGCCGGCGCGACGCGGCTGCGGCGCCGGTGTTTCGACTGCCACCTCTGGCGCAGGTTCGGCTGCTGGAGCGGGGGGCGTAACCTCGGCGGGCGCTTGCGCGAGCTCGGCTGCGGGCTCGGGCTGGCTGCTGAAGAAGCTCACCTTCTCACGCACGGTCGAACGACGCCGCGCGGCCTTGTCGCTGTCGGACGCAGTTTCATCCGCGGCCGCCGGCTCGACGGGAGCCTGCACCTCGGCGGGTTCCTCAGGCTGCGGTGGCGATGGTTGAACGGTTGCCTCAGTCTGCGTGATCGACGGCGGCGCGTCGGGCGTGAAACTGTCGAAATCGGCAACCGCCTCCGTCGCCTCAGGCGGCGGATTGGCACTCAGCTCGTCGCTGATAGACCCCGCGAGACCGTCCTCACCACCGCCACGCCGGCGGCGACCGCCGCGACGTCCACGCCGGCGACGTCGGTCGCTGCCACCCTGCTCACCGCGGGCCTGGTCGAGCTGCTCCTCGATCTCTTCGCCTTCCTGCTCGCCGTCGGCTTCCTCGTCGGCCTCACCTGCAGCCATGGCCGGTTCGGGAACGGTGGGCGCGGTGTCCTCGCGAAGCTCGCCCTCGCGCTGGCCGCCACGGCCGCGACGACGCCGACGGCGCCGACGGCGCTGGCCGTCCTGCTCGGGCGCCGCGTCGCCTGCGGCTTGTTCCTCAGTGAGACCCTCGGTCTCGTCGGTCTCGACCTCGGATTCTGTCTCGAGATCGAAACCGTCCTCGTCGTCGTAGACTTCCTCAACCGCTTGCGGCGGGCTTGCCGCGGCCTGTGCCGCGAGCAGCGCCTTGGCGGCTTCCAGCGTATGCACCTGCTCGCCGCGGTCGATGACATAGGCCTGCGGCCCGCTGACGGACGAGTCGGCGATGATCGACAGCGTGACCTTGAAGCTGTTCTCCAGGTCGCGCAGATGACCGCGCTTGTGGTTCAGCACATAGAGCGCCACGTCGGTACGGGTGCGGACCACCAGATTGTGGGTCGCGCCCTTCATCAAAATCTCTTCCAGCCCGCGCAGGAGCTGGAGCGCGACGGAGGAGACCGAGCGTACGTGACCGGTGCCGCCGCAATGCGGGCAGGGATCGGTCGAGCTCTCGAGCACGCTGGCGCGGATGCGCTGGCGCGACATCTCCAACAGGCCGAAATGCGAGATGCGGCCGACCTGGATGCGCGCGCGGTCCTGCCGGAGGCAATCGGACAGCTTGCGCTCGACCGCACGGTTGTTGCGCTTCTCGTCCATGTCGATGAAGTCGATGACGATCAGGCCGGCGAGGTCACGCAGGCGGAGCTGGCGCGCAACCTCTTCGGCCGCTTCCAGATTGGTCTTGAGCGCGGTGTCCTCGATGTGGTGTTCGCGCGTTGAGCGGCCCGAGTTGACGTCGATCGAAACCAGCGCCTCGGTCTGGTTGATCACGACATAACCGCCGGAGCGCAACTGCACGGTTGGCGAGAACATCGCGTCGAGCTGACTTTCGACACCCATGCGCGAGAACAGCGGCTGGCCGTCGCGATACTGTCTCACCGCGCTGACATTGGCCGGCATCAGCATCTTCATGAAGTCGCGCGCTTCGCGGTAGCCGCCTTCGCCTGCAACCTGGATCTCGTCGATCTCCTTGTTGTAGAGGTCGCGCAGCGAGCGTTTGATCAGCGAGCCTTCCTCGTAGACGAGGGTCGGCGCCTGCGACTTCAGCGTCAGGTCGCGCACCGTCTCCCACATCCGGATCAGGTATTCGAAGTCGCGCTTGATCTCCGGCTTGGTGCGGGAGGCGCCAGCCGTGCGCAGGATGATGCCCATGCCCTCGGGCACGTCGAGGTCCTGCACGACCTCCTTGAGACGAGAACGATCCTGCGCGCTCGTGATCTTGCGGCTGATGCCACCGCCACGCGCGGTGTTCGGCATCAACACGGCATAGCGGCCGGCGAGCGACAGATAGGTCGTGAGCGCGGCGCCCTTGTTGCCGCGCTCTTCCTTGACGACCTGCACCAGCATCACCTGGCGGCGCTTGATGACTTCCTGGATCTTGTACTGGCGGCGCGGGCGGAAGGTGCGCTCCGGCACTTCCTCCAGCACGTCGTCGCCGCCGACGGACTCGACGACTTCCTCTTCGGCCTCTTCACCGTCCTCGCCATCCTCGGCGTCGTCTTCGGTGGCAGCCCCGGAATGCGGCAGTTCTGCGCTTTCATCGGCGGCGTACACGGCGTCGACGGGTTCGATCGCGGCGGTGATGGCATCGGCCAGCGCCTCGGCATGGAGCTCGGGCGCCGGTGCTTCGGACGCGGCGGCCTCCTGCGGCTCGGCTACCTCGGGCGCGACAACGGGTTCGGCTCCGACTGCCGCAGCGGGCGCGGGCGCCTTGTCTTCGTGGTCGTGATGGTCGTGCCCATGATCGTGCTCGCCATCACCATGATGATGGTGATCATGTTCATGTTCATGTTCATGTTCGTGATCCTCGTGCCCATGTTCATCATGATCGTGATCATGGTCATCGTGAGTTTCGAACGCGTCGTGATGCTCCGCTTCGGCTTGCAGATGCTCGCCCTCGTGCGCTGCGCCCTCGGCGTTCTCCGGCAGCACCTCGAGCGGCTGGGCGGCGGGATCAGCGCCGGCCTCGAGGCCCTCGACGATGTCGCTCTGGACGCGCTCGCCATGGCCGCGACGACGGGCATTGCGGTGGCGCGAGCGGCGGCGGTTGTGGGAACGGTTCTCGTTCTCCTCCTCGGCCTCGCGATGAGCCTGCTCCTCGGCCTCGATCAGCGCCTGCCGATCGGCAACCGGGATCTGGTAGTAGTCGGGATGGATTTCGCTGAAGGCAAGGAAGCCGTGGCGGTTGCCGCCATATTCGACGAAGGCGGCCTGGAGGGACGGTTCGACCCGTGTGACCTTGGCGAGATAGATATTGCCGCGCAGTTGCTTGCGTTGCGCGGTCTCGAAATCAAACTCTTCGACGCGATTGCCGCGGACCACGACGACCCGGGTCTCTTCCGGGTGGGTGGCATCGATCAACATCTTGTTGGGCATGTCTTAACTCTTGGCGGCGGCGGGCGCGATTCACCGTGGGCGCGATGAGCGCTGCCGGGTGATGCGACGGTCCACCTGATTCGGGGGTGAGGGGAAGGCCAAAACACCCGCGCTCGCGCCGCGTCGAACCGGAAGCCGAGAGGACAACACGGCGCGCGGAAGTTTCACTCCGCAATGTCGCGAATTGTCTCTCAGTTTTGGTCGGCACAGTCTGGCGCATCAAGCGTCGGCCCGTATGAAACATTGGACGGCGAGCGCGCCGCCCCTTAATCAGTTGCTGCTGGCCAGGGTGTGGCGCGAAAGCGCTCGCCCCCTTAGGAACACCGCCGGTCCTTGGGATTAAGGAGCCGGGTTACGGGCTACGCCGCCTGTCAAAGCCGTCCCTGGAAATGGTGGTAACCTGGGACCGGCGCCACCGGAGCCTTGACCCGTCCAACCTCGCTGCCGCGCGCCGCGCTGGCCGTGAAGGAGGGGGGAAAACGCTGGAATTCTCAAACCTTGAGAGTTCCGGCGCTGCACCGGGAGGCTGAGAGCGACGCAACCGGAAATATTGGCCGTCAGCAGTCCGTACATACGAGGAATGCGCCTTTGGTGCAAGGGAGCGTCAGGCGAGCGTCGCGCGTTGGTCACACCCGGCGAGATTTGGTCATTTCGTCATTAGAGATGGATTAACCCTGCGGTTCTATTGCGTTAGAAGAGCCGCTCGGAGGCACGGAATCGGTGGCGAGCCGCGCAAATCATCTGATTTTGCTGGGATGTGCGCTGTTGTGCGCTGCAGCATTGCCGTGCTCTGATTCCAGGCCCGTCGTGGCGGCGGAAAGCCAGCCGCAAGCTACCGTTTCGGCGTCGAATTTCCCGGTTGTCTCAGCGGCGCGTCTGGCCGGGGACACCAGGCAGACCCGCCTTGTTCTCGATCTCGACCAGGCCATCACGTTCCGGGCCTTCACCCTGGCGGATCCGTACCGGGTGGTGGTCGATGTTCCCCAGATCAATTTCCAGCTTCCTGCCGGCACCGGTGCGGCCGGGCGCGGGCTCGTCAAGGCGTTCCGTTATGGCCTCGTGATGCCGGGCGGCTCGCGAATCGTGCTCGACCTCGCAGGCCCTGCCAAGATCGCCAATTCCTACGTGCTCGAGGCCGCAAATGGCCAGCCGGCCCGACTGGTGCTGGAGCTGGAGGAGGTCGATCGCGCTGCTTTCGTGCAGTCGGTAGCGCCCGAAAGCCGGGCCGCTCTGCATCCGGCGACGTCTGATGCTCCCCCGGCGCCAGCGGCGATGGCGCCGCCAGAGCCGGCCCAACAAAAACCCGCGGCGCCGACGGATTCGCGTCCCGTGGTGGTGATCGATCCCGGGCATGGCGGCATCGACAACGGCACCCAGTCGAGCGGCGAAGCCGAGAAGAACCTGGTGCTGGCCTTTGGGCTCGCACTGCGCGACCGACTGGAGAAGAGCGGCAAGTACCGGGTGGTCATGACCCGGGATGACGACACCTTCATCCCGCTCAACGACCGCGTCAAAGTCGCCCGCTCCATCAATGCTGCGCTGTTCGTCTCGATCCACGCCGACGCACTGCCGCGTGCGGAAGGCGACGCCCAGGGCGCCACCATCTACACGCTGTCGGACAAGGCCTCCGACGCCCAGGCCGAGCGGCTGGCGGAAGCCGAAAACAAGGCCGACGCCATCGGTGGCGTCAACCTGTCCGACGAGCCCGCTGAGGTCGCGGACATCCTGATCGACCTTGCCCAGCGGGAAACCCGCACCTTTTCAAACCGCTTCGCCCGCCTCTTGATGGGCGAGATGAAGACGACGGTGCGGATGCACAAGCATCCCCTGAAATCGGCTGGCTTCCGGGTGCTGAAGGCGCCCGACGTGCCCTCGGTGCTGGTCGAACTTGGCTACGTCTCGAATAAAGGGGACCTCGAGCATCTGGTCTCGGAGAGCTGGCGCTCCCGGACTGTGACCTCGATGGCCCAGGCGATAGATGCCTTTTTGGCCAAGCGGCTCGCGACCGCCGGGCCCGCCAATTGATATAAAGGGAGTTTTGGCTGACCCGCAAAGCCCTAGTTTGGCCACAGCGGGCGCTTTATAAAATCTGCGGATGGGGGGCAGGAATCGACAACCCCCTCGGCAAGCGTGATAGGGCTACAGGCCCAGCGAAGTCTCTTAAGTGGTGTAATCTGGTACGCCGGTGAATTCGCAGCTTAAGGAAGGCGCCCTTTGCCGGCGCCGTTGGTTGTTCAAGGTTTGAACGGATAAACAGATAATGCGCTTGCTGATACGGTTCATGGGCTTCCTGTTCGCCGCGGGAACCGTGGTCTTCCTGGTGGGCGTCGGGGCCATGGCAGGCCTGATCTGGCATTTCTCCAAGGATTTGCCGGACTACTCTCAGCTTCAGGATTATGAGCCGCCGGTAATGACCCGCGTGCACGCGGTCGACGGTTCGCTGCTCGGCGAATACGCCAAGGAGCGCCGGCTGTATTTGCCGATCCAGGCGGTGCCGAAACTCGTGATCAACGCGTTCCTCGCCGCCGAGGACAAGAATTTCTACGAGCATGGCGGCATCGACTACACGGGCATGGCACGCGCCGGACTGCTCTACTTGCAGAACTACGGCTCCAACCGTCGTCCGCAAGGCGCCTCCACGATCACCCAGCAGGTCGCCAAGAACTTCCTCCTGACCAATGAGGTGTCCTTCGCCCGCAAGATCAAGGAAGCCTTGCTGGCGATGCGGATCGAGAAGACCTACTCCAAGGACAAGATCCTGGAGCTCTATCTGAACGAAATCTATCTCGGCCTCGGTGCGTACGGCATTGCCGCGGCCTCGCTCGTCTATTTCGACAAGTCGGTGAACGAGCTGACAATCTCTGAAGCGGCTTATCTCGCGGCGTTGCCGAAGATGCCGGCGACGCTGCATCCGGTGCGCAACCGCGACCGCGCGATCGAACGCCGCAACTACGTGATCGACCGCCTCCAGGAGAACGGCTGGATCAAGCAGGCTGACGCCGAGAAGGCGCGCAAGGAGCCGCTGGTCGTCACCAACCGCTCCAACGGCGCCCACACCTTCGCCGGCGAATATTTCGCTGAGGAGGTTCGCCGCGACATCTTCGAGCGCTATGGCGAGAAGAAGCTCTACGAGGGCGGCCTCTCGGTGCGCACGACGCTCGATCCGAAGATCCAGGTCATGGCCCGTAAGACCATGGTCACGGGCCTCGTGAACTATGACGAGCAGCAGGGCTATCGCGGCGCGATCAGCAAGCTCGACATTTCCGGCGACTGGGGCGTCAAGCTTGCTGACATCAAGTCGCTGTCCGACATCTCGCCCTGGCGCATGGCGGTGGTGCTGGAGACCAGCGACCAGTCGGCGCGTCTTGGCTTCCAGCCCGCGCGCGAGCTCGGCGGTGCCGTCAGCAAGCAGCGCGAGACCGGCATCGTCACGCTCGACGGCGTGAGATGGGCGCGAGCGGCCTCGGGCGCCGCAAGGGGCAAGACGCCGACCGCGGTATCCCAGGTGCTCCAGCCGGGCGACGTGATCTATGCCGATCCGCTCTACACCAAGGAGGGGCAACCCGTCGAAGGCCAGTACCGGCTCCGCCAGATCCCCGAAGTGTCGGGCGCGATGGTGGTGATGGACCCCTGGACCGGCCGCGTGCTCGCGATGGTCGGCGGCTTCTCGTTCGACCAGAGCCAGTTCAACCGCGCCACGCAGGCCTATCGGCAGCCGGGCTCGTCCTTCAAACCGATCGTCTATTCGGCAGCGCTGGACAACGGCTATACGCCGTCGACCGTCGTGGTCGACGCGCCGATCGAAATCGATCAGGGGCAGGGCGGCGGCGTCTGGCGGCCGGAAAACTTCTCCAACGGCAAGTACCAGGGACCGGTGACACTGCGTAACGCGTTGCGGCAGTCGCTCAACACGGTGACGGTGCGGCTTGCGCAGGACATCGGCATGCCGCTGATCGGCGAATATGCGCGCCGCTTCGGCGTCTATGACGAACTGCCGAACTATCTCTCCTTTGCGCTCGGTGCCGGCGAGACGACGGCGATGCGCATGGTCACGGCCTATTCGATGATCGCCAATGGCGGCCGCCGCGTGAAACCGACCCTGATTGACCGCATCCAGGACCGCTACGGCCACACCATTTTCAAGCACGACCAGCGTGAATGCCGCGGCTGCGACGCGCCGGGCGGCTGGAAGAACCAGACCGAGCCGCAGCTCGTCGACCGCCGCGAGCAGGTGCTCGACGCCATGACGGCCTACCAGATCACCGAGTTGATGGAAGGCGTCGTCCAGGCCGGTACCGCGACAGTCGTCAAGGAAGTCGGCAAGCCGATCGCCGGCAAGACCGGCACGACCAACGAGGCCAAGGACGCCTGGTTCGTCGGCTACTCGCCGGACATCGCAGTCGGCATCTATATGGGCTACGACAAGCCGCGCCCGCTCGGTAAGGGCAACGCTGCGACAGGCGGCCATTTGGCGGCGCCGATCGCGCGTGATTTTCTCAAGCTCGCGCTGGCCGACAAGCCGGCAGTTCCGTTCAAGGTTCCGGCCGGTATCAAGCTGATCCGCGTCGTCGCCAAGACCGGCATGCGCGCAGGGCCGGGCGAGACCGGCGGCACGATCTTGGAAGCCTTCAAGCCTGGCACGGCGCCGCCGGATAACTACTCCGTTATCGGCGTTGCCGACGCCGACGGCCGCGGCCCGCAGCAGGCGCCGCCCGATTCCGGCTTCTTCATGCGGCCGGGCACCGGCGGGTTGTACTAGGGTCCAGAGGGCTCAGGATAAAGCTGGCGATCCAAAGCTCCGGCGGTTGCGCTTTGCGGCCGCCGCCGCTACATCCCCTCCGCGATGAGATTGTCATCGCGCTTCAGGTTTTTGTTTGCGCATGATCTTTTCGGGAAACCGCTGCACACTTTCCCGGATCATACGCTAGACCAGAGAACGACATGCGCGCCGAAATCGAACGGTTGGTAGAAGAGATCAAGCAGTCAGTCGGGCTGCTGAGGAGGCATCTTTGACGTCGAGAAATCGACGGCGCGCCTCGCTGAGCTGAACAAGCTCGCTGAAGATCCCAATCTCTGGAACGATCCGCAGAAGGCCCAGAAGCTGATGCAGGAGCGCACCTCGCTGGAAGATGCGCTGTCCGGTATTGGCAAGGTCGAGCAGCAGCTCGAAGACGACATTGGCATGATCGAGCTCGGCGAGGCCGAGGGCGATGAGGGCGTGGTCGCGGAAGCCGAAGCGGCGCTGAAAGCCCTCAAGAAGGAAGTCGCACGGCGCGAACTCGAGGCGCTGCTCTCGGGCGAGGCCGATCGCTTCGATTCCTATCTCGAAGTCCATGCCGGTGCCGGCGGCACCGAGAGCCAGGACTGGGCGCAGATGTTGCTGCGCATGTACACGCGCTGGGCCGAGACCCACGGTTTCAAGGTCGAGTACCTCGAAGAGTCCGAGGGCGAAGAGGCCGGCATCAAGTCCGCGACCATCCAGATCTCCGGCCACAACGCCTATGGCTGGCTCAAGACCGAAGCCGGCGTGCATCGTCTGGTGCGGATCTCGCCGTTCGATTCCAATGCGCGGCGGCACACCTCGTTCTCGAGCGTGCAGGTATTTCCGGTCATCGACGACAGCATCAAGATCGACATCAAGGAATCCGACGTCCGCACAGACACCATGCGTTCGGGCGGCGCTGGCGGTCAGCACGTCAACAAGACCGAATCCGCGGTGCGGCTGACGCATATCCCGACAGGCGTCGCAGTGGTCTGCCAGGCCGGCCGCTCTCAGCACAAGAACCGCGCCCAGGCCTGGGACATGCTGCGCGCGCGCCTTTATGAGATCGAGCTGAAGAAGCGCGAGGAGAAGGCCGCGGCAGACCAGGCCGCCAAGACCGATATCGGCTGGGGCCACCAGATTCGCTCCTACGTGCTCCAGCCCTACCAGATGGTGAAGGATCTGCGCACGGGCGTGCAGACCTCGGACACGTCGGGCGTGCTCGGCGGCGATCTCGACGAGTTCATGGCCGCAACGCTCGCCCAGCGCGCCTTCGGCACCACGAGCGGCGAGATCGAGGACGTCGACTGATCATGCCCCGCGTCGCCTTCATCGGGATTGGGCGGATGGGCCACGGCATGGCCGGCCGCTACCTCGATGCCGGCTTCACCGTGTCGCTCTGGAATCGCAGCAAGGCCAAGGCGGAAGACCTGATTGCGCGCGGCGCGCGCTGGGCGACCTCGCCCGAAGACGCTGCGATCGATGCGGACGCCGTGGTGACCATGGTCGCCGACGATGAGGCTTCGCGCAGCGTGTGGCTTGGTCCCAACGGTGCCGCGAAGACGGCAAAGGCCGGCACGATCGCGATCGAGTGCTCCACGGTCTCCTATGATCACGCACGCGAGATGGCGCGCGAATTGAACGGGCGCGGGCTCATCTATATCGATTGCCCCGTGACCGGCCTGCCCGACGCGGCAGCGGCTGGAAAGCTGACGCTGCTGGTCGGCGCCGACAGCGCCGATCTCGAACGCGCCCGGCCGTTCCTCGAGCCGATCGGCTCGACCATCCGCCATTTTGGCGCGGTGGGATCGGGCACGGTCTACAAGCTCATCAACAACCTCATGGGTGCGATCCAGATTGCGGGCCTTGCCGAAGGTCTTGCGATCGCCGAACAGGCCGGGCTCGACATGAAGCTCGTGCTGGAGTCGATCCAGGCCGGTGTCGCTGCAAGCCCGCAGGTGCTGCGGCACTCCAAGCGCATGGTCGCGCGCGATTTCAGCGGCGCGACGTTCACATCGGCGCTGCGGCACAAGGATGCGGACTACGCGGTCAAGCTCGCCGAAAGCCTGCTCGCCGACAAGCCGCTGGTTGGCCGCGCGGCTGTGGACGCCTATGCGCGCGCAAAGGCCGTGATGCCCGACGATGACGAGGGCAGGATGATCGAGATCGTGTCGCGGCCGAAATAGGGCGCACGTCCCAATCGGAAATCGGGTGGCAATGGCTGTGGTTTCGCAGTAGGCGGTCCGTTCGATCGCCAAAGCGGGACACCATGATTGCCAAGGACAACCGGATCGACGCGCGAGACTGGTCGCTGCTCTCTGTGCTCTCGATCCTCTGGGGCGGCTCGTTCTTCTTCAATGGCGCGGCGTTGCGGGAACTGCCGCCTTTGACGCTCGTGTTCCTGCGGGTCGCGCTCGGCGCGGCCATTCTGATGCCGTTGCTGCGCGTCCAGAAGATCGGTTTTCCCAAGGGTGTTGCAGGCTGGCGGACGTTCTTCGCGATCGGACTGCTCAACAACGTCGTGCCGTTCTCGCTGATTGTGATCGGCCAGACCTTCATTCCAAGCGGACTGGCGTCGATCCTGAATGCCACCACGCCGCTGTTCACGGTGATCGTGATGGCGGTTGCGGGCGAAGAGATGTTGCAGACGCGGCGCGTGGCCGGCGTTGCCTTGGGGCTCGTCGGCGTCGTCATCCTGAGAGGCTGGAACGTCGAGTCGCAGACGGCGCATGGGGTTGGCATTCTGCTCTGCCTTGGTGGCGCCTTCAGCTATGGCCTTGCGGCGCTTGCGGCGAGACGATTGCTGAAGGATTCGCCGCCGCTCGGGACGGCGACCTTTCAACTGATGGCTTCGACCGTGATGATGGCGATCGTCGCCGGCGTGATCGAACAGCCGTGGCGACTTCCGATGCCGGATGTAGCGACCTGGCTCGCGGTGCTCGGCCTCGCGGCTCTGTCGACGGCTCTTGCCTATATCGTCTTCTTCCAGATCCTGCGACGTTCGGGCGCGACCAATGTCATGCTGGTGACGTTGCTCATTCCCGTGACTGCCATTCTTCTTGGCTGGCTCGCATTGGATGAGCCGGTCTCGATGCGCGAGATCGCGGGTGCGCTTGTCATCGGCAGTGCGCTGCTCGTGATCGACGGACGCGTGTCGGCGGTATGGCGGCGCCGATTCAGCGGCGTTCGTCCCTGAGCGTCATGCCGCCGGTCATCCCAACGCCGAGCACGTAGATCCAGCCTGCGTGAAAATCGAACAAATGCGAGTTCAGGAACGAGCTCGTCATGTTCTGCACGACGACGACGAGCCCGATCCAGGCTGCGAGGCCGCTGCCTGTGAATAGCGAGAGATGCACCAGCCACATCGCATAGAGCAGGACGACCCCGAGCAATCCCCATTGCATGGCGACGTTGAGGATCTGGTTGTGCGGATTGTTGACCACCTCGGCCTCGAGGCCGGTCTGCCCCACGGCGGCGCGCTCGAATTGCCGTTTGATCGAGCCGGTGCCGTGACCGAGGAGGGGCGCCTCTGCAAAGGCGGCGATCGCCTTGCGCCAATAGGTCAGCCGCTGTGCGGTGGAGGCGTGGCTGATGTCCTCGTGTCCGTGCTGGTATTCAACGGCAACATCGGCGATCCGCTGACGCAGATACGGCGACGTCGTCCAGGCGAGGAGGCTCGCCGCGACGGTGGCTGCCAGCAGCAGCATCGCTGCGCGCCGGCCCAGATGCCGCCAGGCGAACAAGGCGAGCAGCACGGGCATACAGAGCAGCGCAGTGCGGGCGGAAGCGACGAACAGCATGTTGGTGACGAACAGCAGGATCAGCGCCAGGCAGCCAGACGCGGCGGCCAGCCGCCGCTCGCGCCAGAACGTCAGCGCCGGCAACGCGAGCGCAAAGGCGCACAGCGTGAACTCCTGACTCTGGTCGATGTAATTCTTGACCGGTACTCCGGCTGATGCCGTCGCGGCGAGCTTCCACGCGGGGTGAAACAGCACGATCCAGGAGAAGACCGCGAGCACGGCGCACGAGGCAAGGAAGGCCATGAAGACCCACGCGCCACGCTCCGAGCGCTGGACGTGATAGAGCAGCGGCGGGATGATGATGAGCTTCGCGACCGGCTTGATCGCGTGCAGCCGGTCTGCCCAGGCAGCGTCCGACCAGAGCAGGCCGAGGAGCGCGAGGCCCAGAAATGCGAAGGGCAAGGCGAAGGCCGGTTGCCTCAGGCACCGCGCATAGTCCCGCCAATCGATGGTCGGCGTGAGGAAGAGCAGCCACAGCCCGACGAAGATCGCCGGCAGCGAGGTCGACCATGGTAGCGAGGCCGCGATCATCGCGGCGAGCAAGTCGGCACTGCACATCAGCCTTGCCGTGCTGCGCGAAGGCGCAAGCACGTCGCGCGCGTCGGTGGCTTCAACGGTCATGACGGTGGCCTACTGCGCGGCCATCAAGCTTTCGGCGGGCCGATACTGGCCGAGGAAATCGCGGGCCTGGGTCTCGTACCCGAAGCGCTCGGCAAGCGCACCGCGGTGGTCCCTGATGTCGCGGCGGCATTCCTCCTGTCGTGCGATGACGCGCGTGACGGAGGCGCGGATCGACTCGGCTGAGAACGGATCGAAATAATCGGCGAGTTCGCCTGCAACCTCACGGAACACCGCGATGTCGGAGCAAAGCACGGGCGTGTTCGCCGCGAGCGCCTCGATGATCGGCACGCCGAACCCTTCGGCGAAGCTCGGCATGATCAGGCCGTGGGCCTCGGCGATCAGGGTCGCCTTCTCATGCTCGTCGACATAGCCGGCGAAGCGGATGTTGGGCGGCAGGTTGCGCATCTGCGAGGCATGGCCGGCATAGCCGATCACGACGAGGTCGGCCTGCGGCATGTCGCGGAAGGCGCGGATCACGGTGGCGACGTTCTTGCGCGGCTCGTTGGAAACGATGACCACGAAGCTCGGCCGCCCCGGACGCCCCGTCGGGGCTGGCAGTTGCAGGACATCCGGGGCGTCGAACTGCGTGCGGGGGTAGACGACCCTCGCAGGCAGATGGGCGAATTGCGGCAACAGCTCCCTGAACCGCATCATGCTGTAGTTGGAGACGAAGGCGAGCTCGTCGGCCTGGCGCAAGCTCGTCAGCAGGCGCGACAGGAACAGGCGCGTTGCCACGTCGCTGAGCTTGAGATCGGTGAGCGGCAAGAGGTCGTGAACGACGCAGATCACCTTGGCGCCGGGCTTTCGCTTGATCGCCACGCGGGTCGGCGTGTCCACGAGGATGACGTCGTAGTCGCGGGCGTCGATCCGCGGCGGTGGCAGCAGGAAGAGCGCCGAGGAGTCCTGATAGCTGTAGAAGCCGGCTTCGAGCTGGAAGTCGCGGAACAGCTCGAGATGACGCAGATCCGGCGGAATATATTCGAGCGCCGCGGTCTTGTTCTCGATCAGCCGCGTGCTCATCCCGCGCAGGCCGATCGCCCGCAGAAAACAGAGGGCGTATTCCCACGACGTCGCCATGTCGATCCGGTGCCGGATCCAACCGAGCAGACGACGGAGGCCACCGTGGCTGCGCATCATCGGCTCGCTCATGTTGACGGAGTCGAGGTAGCGGTACAGCGCCAGAAGCTCGATGTTGCGCGATTGCCGCGGAAACAGCCCGGTGCGCCGCTCGCGCCCGCGCAGCTTGCGATAGCGGCGCGTGGTCTCGACGAGGAGGGTCAGCTCGTGGCCATCGGCTTCGAGCGAGCGGATCAATTCGCGGCTGAAGTGGAAGATGCCGCGTTTGTGGTTGGGCTCGCCGAGCGCCTCGGAGACGACCAGAATGCTCTTCTTCATGCGCGTATCTCGCGGAGCTCGAATGGATGTGCGGCGGTCGGCTCGACGGCGATCGTCGAGGCAACGCGTCCGTGATCGAGGTTGATGATGGTGGAGCAGGTGCGACGCAGCAGCGGCTGGTCATGGGAGGCGATGATCACGATCGCGGCCTGGGATACCAGCTTGAGCAGCCGGGCCTGCGCCTTGGCCGAGAAATTCTCGTCGACGACGCTGAGCCATTCGTCGAGCAGCAGGATGTCGGCCGGGAATGCGGTCGCGGTCGCAAACAGCACGCGCATCAGCATGCCCGAGGAGAACATCCGCAGCGGCAGCCGCTGCATCCGCTCCTCGAGCTCGGTGAAGGCCCAGATCTCGTCGATGATGGCGCGGGTCGGCTTGCGGCCGGAGATCCGGAGCAGAAGCGCGATATTGTCCTCCGCCACGAAATCAAGATTGACGCCGGCATTGAGGCCGAGCAGCGGCACGATGTTGCCCTTGATCGCGACGGTGCCGCTGCTGGGTGGATAGACCCCGGCAATGAGGCGGAGCAGCGTCGATTTCCCCGAGCCGTTCGGTCCGGCAAGACCGATGCGCGCGCCAGCCTCGGCCTCGATCGTGATGTTGTCGACGGCGCGGATGATCCGCATCCCGCCTTCCTCGCGGATGAGATGGCCGAGCAGGCGGCGCTTGAGCGAGTGGTCGTAGGCGCCGTACAGGGGATAATCGAGACTGACGCTACGCAAGCTGATCGAGGCCATGACGCTAGATCCAGAAGGCCGCTTTGCGCAGGTGGACGAGGGTCAGCCAGCTCGCGACGGTGAGCCCGGCAAGGCACGCCAGCACATAGACGATGCTCAGAGTGTCGACATGCCCACCCACCAGAGGCTCGCGCCACACCGCGAACAGGTGGGTCAGCGGATTGAGCCGCATGATGGTCGAGCGATGATTGATCATCTCCGACGACCAGATCACGGGTGAGGACAGGAAGCCGAGCATCAGCGAGGATTCGATGATCGGCTTGAGGTCGCGATACCGTGTCGCCATGGCGCCGAGCACCAGGCTCAGTGCGAAGGTGCAGGCGATGAAGAGCAGAAGCCCCGGCAGGGCGGCGAGCGCGTGGGAGAGATCGCGCGGGGTCAGCACCAGCCACAGGATCAGCGGCACGCAGGCATTGTGGAGCGCGAACAGCGCCTGGCGGAAGGTGCATTGCAGGAGGAAGATCACCGGCGGCAATGCGCGGTCGCGGATCAGGCTCGCCGAGCCCTGTAGCGCCGTGGTGGCATCGAGCACGACGCTGTTGAGGAAGGTCCAGGCCGTCATCGACAGCGCGAGCATGGGCAGCCGCGCCAGCACCCCGGCGTTGGACATCTGGCCGATCACCGAGCCCAGCACCGCGACCACGATCGCCATCTGGAGCGACATCCAGAACGGTCCGAGCAGCGAGCGCACGTAGCGATGGCGCATGTCGGACCACGCCAGCGCGCCTGCGATCCGGATCACCTCGAGCCAGGCCGGAGTGGCGGACGAGGCGGCAGCGGAGCGGCTTATGCTCGCGGCCGACGCCTGAGCCAATGCCGTGCTGTACACCGTCTCCATGCCACTCTTGAAGGCCATCGCGGAGTAGCGCGTCGCCGCGCGCGTCCGAGCGGCAAGGCCCATGCGGCGGCGGCGTTCGGGATCGCGAATCAGGGTGTCGATGGCTTCGCCAAGCGCTGCGGCGTCGCCGGGCGTCACGGTGATCGCCTCGATGCCGTCACGCGCCACATGCGGCACGGCCGTATCCAGCGCCGTGTTGACGACGGGCCGGCCTGCCGCCATCGCCTCGAGCTGGACGAGACCGAAGGTCTCGGCGTTGGTCACCGATGGCATCACGAACACGTCGGCGATGCACATCAGCTTGACGCGCTCGCAATCGGGCACGGAGCCGAGCAGGCGGACGCGTTCGCGAACGCCGAGCTCGTCGATCAGTTGCTCGAGCCGCGCGCGCTCGGCGCCTTCGCCGATGATCCAGACCTCGAAGTTGTGGTTTGCCGCAGCGCGGATCAGGACGTCGAAGCCCTTGTAGGGAACGAGCCGCCCGCAGCCGAGCACCAGCCGTCCGCGATCGTTGACGTGCTCCGGCTCGAGCCTTGGCCAGTCATATTTCGCGGTGTCGATGCCAAACGGCACGACGTGACACTTGGCAGCGAATTCCCGCAGCAGCGGCGTGGTGTCGACCAGCACGCGGTCGGAGACGATGATGGCGGCGGCCTGACGCAGGGTCCGGCGCATCAACGGTTCGATGAACCAGCGCAGACCGGCATGGGTGACGATGTCGGCATGCCAATGCACGACCAGCGGCCGCTTGCGAGCGAAGCCGAGCGCGAAGACGAGGTCGGCAAGCGGGAAGGGGGCGTGCAGTGCCAGCAGGTCGTGCTGCGCGATCTTGCGCCAGAGGCGCCACGGATAAGTCGGCGCGGCTGGCAGCGAGAGCACGTCGCCGAATGACTGCACGCGCTCCACGGCGACGTCGTTGACGACGATATTGCGGCGTTCTTCGGCGGACTTCGAGCAGACCAGCACGGCGGAGGTGAAGGCATCCTTCAGGCTCGCGCAGATGTCACGGATCACCGTGAGCGTGCCACCGAACAGGTCGGGATAGTAGACCTTGAAGATGTGAAGAACCGACGGGCGGGTGGGTTCGCTGACATGGGTCATGTTGCCGTCGTGCTCCGCTCAGCCGGCCAGGAGGGCGGCGACGAAGGGCACCGCGAGTGTCGAGATGAAGATCACGCCGCGCACGAGCGCAGGCAGCATCGGCTCGACCGCGCCAGGGCGGTGTCGGCCGAAAGGTGCGGAAATCTTGCTGGAATTGCAGACCGGGCGGTCAGGCATTGGGTCAACTTTCCCTTTCGCGTCGTGCCCTCAGTTGCGTCCGGTATATGTGGGAAAATTTACCACGTCAACAAGGCGCGCGAAAAAAGTGGGATTGTGTCCCACGCGGGGCGCCGTTACAATTCAGCCATGAATGCCAAGCCCGGGTCCAAGGCGGCGGATAGACCGGCTGCACCACAGCCGAACGCCGCGGCAAAGCTGCACGCGCCCCTGGCGCGGCTGCTGCGCCCATTGGTGCGCCTGTGCATCCGCAGCGGCATGACCTTTCCGGCGCTGGCGCAATTGCTCCGCGAGCTGTTCGTCAACGTGGCCGAGCACGATTTCGCGCTCGAAGGCAAAGAGCAGACCGACAGTCGCGTCAGCCTGCTCACCGGAATCCATCGCAAGGAGGTCGCGCGGCTGCGCGGCGCCGGCGCGCCCGTGCATGAGGCGCCGGCGGCGGTGTCGCTGACCAGCGCCGTGATCGCGCGCTGGCTGGCGGCGCCCGAATTCACCGATGCGAAGGGCGAGCCGCTGCCGCTGCCGCGCACGGCCGAAGGCGAGGCTCCCTCGTTTGAGCAGCTCGTCGCTTCCGTGACGAAAGACGTGCGGCCGCGCGCGGTGCTCGACGAATGGCTCGATCGCGGGCTCGTTACCATCAACGGCGATGACGCGATCGAGTTGGTCGAGGCTGCCTTCGTTCCCCGCGGTGAGGACGACAGCAAATGGCACTATCTCGGCCGCAACCTGCACGACCATATCGCCGCGGCGGCTGAAAACGTCTCAGGGCCTGCGCCGCGCTTCCTTGAACGCGCGGTGCATTACAACGGCCTATCGCCAAGACTTGCAAAACGGCTCGAGGCGCGCTCGCGCGAACTCGCGATGGAGGCGCTCAAGACCGCCAACCGCGAGGCAAATCGCTCGCTCGCCAAGGACAAGGGCGGCGATGCCCGCTGGAATTTCGGCATCTACATCTATTGCGAGGATGTCGAGGCGGAGAGCGACGGCACCGGCGAGGGCGGTCGCTCATGACCACGCCGCCGCGCATATCCCGCCGCCTGTTGCTGACGGGATTCTGGCTCGCCGGAACGGCTGCCGCCTGGGCACAAACCAAGCGCGGCAGCGACCAGGGAATTGGCGGCACTGGCATCAGGCGCGGTGATGATCAGGGCATCGGCGGCACCGGCATCGTCGGTGTGATCCAGCGCTTCGGCAGCATCTACGTCAATGGCGAGCGCGTCACTTACGCGGCCGACGTGCCGGTGCGGATCGACGGCGAGCCCGCGACGACCAAGAGCTTGCGCATCGGACAGCTCGCGCGCGTGGTTGCCGTCCGGCAGGCCGGTGGCACGCTGGCAACGCGCAGCATCATCATCGCCAGCGAGGTTGCGGGCCCGATTGAAGCAGTGAAGGGCAACGAGATCACCGTGCTCGGCCAGAAAGTGGTGGCGAGCGGCCAGGAGAGCTGGCGCCGCGTCGGCACCCATGTGGCGGTGTTCGGGCTGCGTCGCACCGACGGCACGATCGTCGCGAGCCTCGTCGAGCAGCGTCGCAACGCCACTGCAAGGGTTTCCGGCCTGCTCGAGCGAGGTCCCGACGGGCTGCATATCGGCGGCCTGCGGCTGAACGGTGCTGATGTCGCCCTGGTCGGCCAGCGCGTTCAGGTCGAGGGCAGCGCGAGCCAGGGCATGCTCCAGGTCGCGCACGCCAGGATCGACGATTTCTCGGATCTTGCCGGTGCGAGCCGGCTATCGATCGAGGCCTATGTGCAGCGGGCCGGCGCCAATCTGCAGCTTGGCTCTGGTCTCGTCGCCCACGACGGCTCGCGTTTTGCGCCGAGCGCAGGCGAGGCACGGGTGGTGCTGAACGGCGTGTTCGATCGCGGCCGCGGCTTGCAGGTCGAATCGGTGCAGGCCGTCACGCAGTTCCCGGGATCGTCGCTGCAGGGACCGGGCAGCCCGCCCGGCTCAGGCACCCATTCGCCGGGCGGCTCGATCCTGCATCCGGGAAGCGGCACGCCCGGTTCTCCGAGTGGCCAGCCTGGCGCGCCTGGCGGTGGACCCGCGCCTGGTTCGGGCCCGGGGCCGGCTCCCGGCTCCGGCCCATCGGGCCCGAACGGTCCGTCCGGTCCTGGCGGCCTTGGCTCACCTGGCGGTCCCGTGGGGCCCGGCGGTGGCGGCTTCGGTGGTCCGGGTGGCGGGATGGGTGGCGGCCGGCGCTAAACAAAAAAAGCGACGAGCATGTGCTCGTCGCTGAGAGACCGGTGTGTCTTCGCACCTAGCCCGCGCTGAGGCGCACGCCGGCGCGCAGGAATTTCTGCGGGTCGACCGCTTCGCCGTCGATGCGGGTTTCGTAGTGCAAATGCGGGCCGGTGGAGCGGCCGGTCGATCCGACCAATCCGACGACCTGGCCGATCTTCACGATCTCGCCGACTTTGACGTTGATCTCGGAGAGATGGCCGTAGCGGGTCGAGAGCCCGTTGCCGTGGTCGACCTCGATCATTCGGCCATAGCCACCCGACCATCCCGCCGACACCACCTTGCCGTTGGCGGTAACGCGGACGGGATCGCCGGTCGCGGCGCGGAAGTCGAGGCCGGTGTGCATCGCCGGCCGGCCAAGGAATGGATCGCTGCGCACGCCGAAGCCGGAGGTGAACTCGACCTCGCCGATGACGGGCTTGCGGTAGGGCACCAGCGCCAGCGTGCGGTTGAGCCGATCCACCTCGGCGCGCGTGACGTTGATACGATTAAGTTGCTTCTCGAACGGACCGGCATTCGCGGTCAATTTGACCGGTACAAAAGGGCCACCCATCGCGGTCCGCGGCACGGCGGCTTCGAGATCGGCGAGGTTCAGGCCGAGATCACTGACCACGCCGCGCATCCGGCGTGCGCGCGATTCCATGCCGTCCTCGACGGCGCTGAGCGCGGCGATCTGGCGTCTCTCGACCTGATCAAGCGATGTCTGCAAGCGCACCAGGACATTGTCAAAACCCTGAACCTTGGCGAACTGGCTCGGCTGTGGGTTGGCGATCACGGGTGTTCGCGATTCAAGCCGCGCCTCGCGATCCGGTGGCGCCACGAAAATCACGGTGTCGCTGATCGGCGAGGGCTTTGGCGTGCCCTGTGACGGGCTGGCCTCGCCGCGTTGCGGTGTCGCGCGCGGGATCGATCCGGTCACGTCGGGCATGGCGCCGAGCGCCGTTGCGCGGGACTCGAGCGCGGTCTGCCGCTTCATGATCTGGTCGAGCTTCTGGTCGAACTGCTCCTGGTCGAGCAGCTGCCGGCTCGTGGTGCGATCTACCTTGGCCCTGAGCTCGGCGATGCGGTCCTCATAGGCATATTGCATCTCGGCCTGGCGGGCGATCAGCCGCGTCAGCACGTCGTCGCGGAAGGCGAAATAGGTGGCGGTCGCCGCCGACCACAGCCCGAGCAGCACGATGGTCCCGACCACGATCCAGAACACCACGGGCCCGAGGCGGACCTGCTTGCCGTGATGCACGATGGTGTAGGCGTCGTCGGCGGCGGGAAGGGGGATCGCGGCCGCGGTGCTCACAGGACGGCGGTTGAAGGGCCGCCCGCGGTCGTGAGGGTGATGCTGGGAGTAGTGCGAGTATTGGGCAGAACTGTTCGACATCGGCACTCCCGCGCCGGTCGGAGAGGTTCCGGACGGCTCAATTGCCGCAGCAATCTGGGCCGTTCATGGTTAATTTTCCGGAAACGGGAATGCTCGAATTCGCGCAACTGGTTAAAGGGATGTTGCGGCCGCCAGCACATCCTCGGCGTGGCCGTCGACCCGGACGTTGCGCCAGATTCGCGCCACCTTGCCGTCGGCGCCGACCAGCACCGTGGTGCGAAGAATCCCCAGGAAGGTCCTGCCGTACATCGATTTTTCGCCCCAGGCGCCGTAGGCCTCCAGCATCTCATGCTGCTCATCCGAGATCAGGGGGACGGCTAGCTTGTGCTTGTCGCGGAACTTCTCCTGGGCCTTCGGTGGGTCGGCCGAGATGCCGAGCACGCTCGTGCCGGTCGCAGCGAAGGCATCCTTGAGCCGGGTGAAATCGATCGCCTCCCGGGTGCAACCCGGCGTGTCGGCGCGAGGATAGAAGAACAGGACCAGCTTGTTGCCGGCATAGTCGGCCAGCCTCACCGTGCCGCCGCCGTCGCGCGGCAGGCTGAAGGCAGGTGCCTTCTGGCCTTCGGACAGGGCACCCTTGGTGGGGGCGGCTGCCGATTCGGAAGATTTTAACCGTTTCGACGTGGCCTTGTGCGATGCTGCCACGATAGAGGTTTTGGTTGATTTGCGTGTTGCGGCCCGCTGCGTCGTCGCGGGCTTTGTTGTCGCCGTAGTCCGCGTTTGAGTCCGTTTTTTCCTTGGGGTTGGGCTGTCGGAGGCCGTCTTGGACGATTTCTTTCGCGTTTTCTTGGACATACGCCTTCCTTTCGACGCTTTCGGCGGGTCAACCAAAGCGGTATTGCAGATCTCGTCCGGCGCGCCGGAATCGCGCCCTCGGCTGGGCAAGTCTGTCGACGCCGGAGGATGGTTACAAGGAATTCCAAACACCACCCCACTGCTCGTTGAACGCGCGTTCGGGGCGACATGACGAACAGCAGGAACATCAAGGGAATGGCGGCAATGCCGGCGCAGGGACGTTTGGTCCCCGTCGACGGCTGCGGCCCCGGCGGCGGTCAACCTAGGGATGGCCGCCTGTATCGAGAGGCAATGGCAAGAAATTCGTCGCCCCAGGACCACAGCGGGGAGCTCTATCAGCGCGCCGGAGAGCAAGACCCTCTTGCATGGGACGAGGTCGATTGGGATCCGGACCAGGAAGCGGCGGCAGGCCACCGGGCGCGCCGGCTGTTGTCCCGTTCCAACTCCCGCTTTCATCGCGTAGGTGACGGCTTCGGCACGTTCGGGCGCTGGCTTGCGGCTGACCGCTGGGTCAAACGGCTTGCCCTCGTCACGGGCACTCTCGTCATCATTTTCGTCTGTTGCTTCGCCACGCTGTGGTGGCGGCTCGGCGCGGGGCCCATCAATCTCGACATGGCGACGCCATGGCTTGCGGCTGCGATCGAGGACAATATCGGTCACGGCAACACCGTCGAGGTCGGCGGCACCCAGATCGAACGCGCAGGGCGGATCCGCATCGCGGTGCGCATTCGCGACATCATCGTCCGGGACCGCGATCACGCCATCGTCGCAAGCGCGCCGAAGGCCGAAGTGCGGCTGTCGGGCATGGCGCTGCTGATGGGCCGGCTGCGCGCCGAGAGCCTCAATCTCGTCGATGCCGAGCTCGCGATCCGGATCGCACCCGACGGGACCGTCACGGTGTCGGCCGGCGACACCGCAAAGCCGCTCGCCACCGGCGTCGCGTCGAAAAAGGAGGCGGGCCTGCCGCCGACCTTCCCGCGTCCGGGATCTGCACCGCCTGCCGCGACGACCTCTCCCGTCGCGCCCTCCGGTCCGGATGCGGCCGCAGCGTCATCGGCCGGCGGCAGCACGCAGAGCGGATTGCTTGCCGGGCTCGACTGGCTCGACAGCCTGAGCATGACCGGACTTGACGGCCAGAACCTCAACGAGATCGGCCTGAAGAACGGCAATCTGATCGTCGACGACCAGCAGCGCGGCAGCAAGTGGAGTTTCGAGAACATCAGTCTCAGCCTGCGTCGACCGCACGGTGGCGGCGTTGCGCTCAGCTTCGGCGAAGAGGGCGCGCGGCCATGGTCGCTCCGCGCCACGATCGGCCCTGCCGAGAACGGCGTGCGCTCGGTCGATGTCCGGGCCGACAAGGTCTCGACCTCGAACATCCTGCTGGCGCTGCGGCTAAAGGACCTGACCTACAACGCTGACCTGCCGCTGACCGGCGAGCTCAAGGGCGAGCTCGGCCGCGACGGCCTGCCGACCTATTTCCGCGGCAAGGTTGTCGTCGGCGCGGGCAACATCATCGACACCGATACGCCGGATTATCCGATGGCGATCGATTCGGCCGAGCTCAACCTAGAATGGGACGCCGGACGCCGGGTGCTGGTGGCGCCGTTCAAGATCATCTCCGGCGCCAACCGGATTACGCTGCTCGCGCATCTCGAGCCGCCGAATGGCACCACCAATGACTGGCAGCTCGGGTTCAGCGGCGGATCGATCCTGCTGGGCGGCATCGACAACGAACCGCCGTTGGTCTTCAACCGCATTGCCATCGGCTTCCGTTTCGACACCGACCACAAGCGCGTCGTGCTGGCGCAGGCCGACATCAGCAATGGCGAGATCGGCGTCGCCGGAACCGGCGCGATCGACTATTCCGGCGAGCCGCGGCTGATGCTCGGCTTTGCGGGCACGCCGATGTCGGCGACCGCCCTCAAGCGGATGTGGCCGACGCTCATTGTTCCGGAGCTACGTGAGTGGGTGATCGAGCGGATCGAGCGCGGCACGCTCCAGCGCATCGAGGTCGGTGTCAATTCGCCGACGCGCAATCTCCCGCGCAAGGGCCCGCCGATCCCCGAGGACGGCCTGTCGGTCAACATCGTTGCCAACGGCGTCGCGGTTCACCCCGTGGACGGCATGCCTTCAGTACACGACGCCGACCTCAAGGCGCACATCACCGGACGCACCGCGACGGTGACGATCGGGCAGGGCGTTGCCGATACACCCGCGGGACGCAAGATCACCTTTTCGGACTTCACCTTCGAGGTGCCGGACATGGCGATAAAGCCGTCGCCTTCGCGCAGCAGATTCCGCGTCGACGGACCGGTGCCCGCGGCTGCCGAAATTCTCGCCAATGATCGTCTGAGCGATCTGTCAGCAACCTTCGTCGATCCCAACACCAGCAAGGGTAATTTCTCGGCCAACATCACGCTCGCCTTGCCGGTGAAGGGCGAGCTGACCAAGGCGGATACGAGCTTCACCGTCGCCGCCGACCTCAACGGCTTCGCCGCCGACAAGCTGGTGATGAATCAGAAGCTCGAGGCGAACAGCCTCAAGATCGTCGCGAGCAATCAGGGCTACCAGGTCAAGGGCGACGTCAAGATCAACGGCCAGGCGGCCTCGCTCGATTACCGCAAGCCGGCCGAGGGCGATGCCGACGTCAAATTGCAGACCACGCTCGACGATGCGAGCCGCGCCCGTCTCGGGTTCGACTTGAGCCCCGCCGTCAGTGGTTCGCTGCCGATCAAGGTCTCCGGCAAGATTGCCAGCGGTCCCGAGCAGACTACGCGCCTTGGCATCGAGGCCGATCTGACCTCGCTCAAGCTCGACAACATCCTGCCGGGCTGGGTGAAGCTGCCAGGCAAGTCGGGCAAGGCCAGCTTCAAGGTGGTGCCGACCGCGCAATCGACGCGGCTCGAGGATATCGTCGTCGAAGGTGCGGGAGTGTCGATCAAGGGCTCGCTCGAGGTCGACCAGAACGGCGACCTCATGAATGCGAACTTCCCGACCTATTCGCCGTCCGACGGCGACAAGGCCTCGCTCAAGGTGGAGCGCGGTCCCGACGGCGTGGTGAGAGGCACCATGCGCGGCGACGTCTTCGACGGTCGCGGCTTCCTGAAGTCGGCGATCTCAGGCAATTCCGGCAAGGACGACAAGAACAAGCTGAAGAACGTCGACTTCGACATCGACGTCAAGCTCGGCGCGGTCGCTGGCTTCAACGGCGAGGCGATGCGCAGCGTCGATGCCAAGATGTCGCGGCGGAGCGGTGCCGTCAAAGCCTTCACACTGAACGGCAAGGTCGGCAAGGACACGCCGGTGACGGCAGACTTGCGCGGCGGGCGCGCGCAGGGCGGTCGCGAGGTGATCTACCTCCAGACCAACGACGCCGGCGCTTTCCTGCGCTTCTCCGACACCACCAACAAGGTGTTCGGCGGCCAGATGGTGGTTGCGATGGAGCCGCCGACATCGGAGCCGACGGCACGGGAAGGCCTCATCAACGTGCGTGACTTCACGGTCAAGGGGATGGAGCAGCTCGATCGCATTGCGGCGGGCGGTTCCAACGGCGCGCAGAGCGGCGTATCGTTCACGGCGTTGCGCGCGGAATTCACTCGGCAGAACGGTGCGCTCACGATCCGCGACGGTGTCGTCAAGGGACCGATGATCGGCGCCACCATCGAGGGCGCGATCGATTATGCCGGCAATCAGGTCTGCATGAGCGGCACCTTCGTGCCGGTGTATGGGGTGAACAACATCTTTGGCCAGTTGCCCGTTATCGGCCTTCTCCTGGGCAACGGCAACAATGAGGGACTGATCGGCGTGACCTATGAGGTCGTCGGGGCGCCCGATAAGCCGGTCATGCGAGTCAATCCGATCTCGGCGATGATGCCCGGCGTGTTCCGCAAGATCTTCGAGTTCAACACCGGCAAGCAGAACATGTTCGACGAGCTGCCGACGCAATCGGGCGAGAGCTCGGCGGGATCATCGCGGCCGCTGGGCTGCACTCTGGCGCGACGATAGCATGAGGCGGCGAGGCGCTAGGCACCTTGCTTGCGTCCGTTCAGATTAGGGATGATTGGCCCTAAGGCTATCGGCGTCGGAGTCCGCCTGGGCAAGCCCGCAATGAACCGCTTCGTTCACCGCATCATCATGGCCGTGCTGCTGGCCGCGGCACTGGCCGTCATCTGGAACGTGCTCGGCGGGCGATGAACCGGCACCGGCGAGTTCGCCGGTGCTATTCGCGTTGAGATCTCAGCGCCGCGCGAAGGCGCCGCTCGGCTCATCGCCTTCCTTGCGCAGCAGCGCGTCGACGCTGATCGGGCCGCCGCCGGCCGCGGAGATGTACAGACAGGCGAAGCAGAACAGGATCGCTGCGGTGCCGCCGTTGAGCAGCGGCAGGAACACCGGCGAGCCGCTCTTGAACATGTGGCCGAGGAAATAGGCGAAGGCCATTTCACCCGACAAGACGAACGCCGAGATCCGCGTGAACAGGCCGATCATCAGGGCCGCACCGAGCACGAGCTCAAGCGCACCGGCTGCGTAGATCAGCGGCGGGATGTCGGCGAAGTAGGGGACCGCGGGAAACTTGAAGATCTTGGCGATGCCGTACTGAAACAGCAGCAGGCCGGTGATGAAGCGAAACAGGCTCAGCAGAGCCGGTTGAAAGCGAGACAGTGAATTCATGATTTGCGCCCTTCCATCCAAATTCCATGCGACTTGAATCGCATCCGGTTCCACCCTGCAAGACAGGGACCATCAATTTGCGCTGACATTTTCGTCATGACAGACAAAACACCGCAAGCGTGGCTTTGAGCCTGAGGATTTGCACATTTTGTTGCCGGAACACATGCATTCGCCGTCCGTAGTTCTCCGGTGACAACGGGGAGTGCAGGTTACCTCCGGTACACCTAGCGCCGCAAGGCGGGTACAACCAGAAAGGGAATCATCCCGAGCATCACGCTCGCAAGTGCGAAGGCGAGCAGCGGATTGTAACTCTGGGTCGCGTCGTGGATCAGACCGCCGCTCCAGGAGCCGAATGCCGAGCCAAGCCCGCTGCCGATCGAAATGCTGCCGTAGATCGTGCCGACGCGCTTGCCTCGGAAGATCTTCATCGCGGTGGCGGAGATCAGCGGTCCCCGCGAGCCCATCATGCTGCCGAAGCAGACGACGAAGCCGGTGAGCAGGAGGGTGCTCGGATTGTACTGCAACAGCCACAAGAGGATGATGCCGAGGATCGAGATCGCGTAGCTCAGCAGCACCGAAGGCCTGCGACCGATCAGGCCATCGAGCGCGGACACGCCGAGCATGCCGAACACCAGCACGACGCCGGAAAATCCCCAGGCGGTTGCGGCCTGCAAAGGCGGGAAGCCCGCATCGATCAGATAGGCGACGATCTGGGCCGCGATGGAGTACATGCCAACCGCGGTGAAGAAGAAGGTCGAGAACAGCGCCCAGAACGCGTGATGACGCATCGCGCGCAGAAGCGTCCAGCCTTCGTCGACGAAATCGGGATCGGTCCTCTTCACGACGTGCGGCGAGCCCGTGGCAAACATCCGCCACGGCAACAGCAGCAGTGGAAGCAAGAGGCCGAGCGCTGCGAAGCCGAACATCTCGTAGGTGCCGCGCCAGCCGACATGGTCGATCAGGATCTGCGAGATCGGCAGCAGCACGAGCACGCCCCCGCCCATCGCCGAGTAGACCACCGACATCGCAGTCGGCAGGCGTGGGCCGAACCAGCGGCCGAGCAGGATCGAGTTCGGCACGATGCCGATGAACGCGATGCCGACGCCGACGCAGAGACCGATCGAGAGCTGGAACTGCCAGAGATAGTTTGCGTGCGCCGCGATCAGGAAGGCGGCGCCAAGCAACAGCAGCCCAAGCGCATAGACGCTGCGCGGCCCGGAATGGTCGAACAGGCGTCCGACGAACGGCGCGGTGAGGCCGCTTGCGAGCCAGGTCAGCGAATAGACCGAGACGATCTGAGCGCGATCCCAGCCAAAGCTCTCCGAGATCGGCTTCAGGAACACCGTGAAGCTGTCGCCGAGCCCGCGTCCGAGCACAGACAGTGTGAAGCATAGCGCGAGCACGACGAGGGCAGTGCGCACATGCGCACCCGACTGTGCTGCGGCATTTCCTCTGCCGTCCGCCTTGGGCGTGTTCTGATCCATTGCCCGTCAGGGAGCGCGTTTCCACGCGCCCTGGCAAGCAGTGAAAAGCTCATACGCCTATGCGGGCTTGACGAGGACGTGCTTCTTCTTGCCGAGCGAGAGCTTGATCACGCCCTCCGGCGTGAAATGGGCCGGCGTCAGCGTCATCTTCTCGTCGGTGACGGATTCGTCGTTCACCCTGAGACCGCCACCCTTGATCTGACGCCGCGCTTCGCCGTTGGAGACGACGAGGCCCGCCTTGACGAAGGCGTTGAGCACGCCGAGTCCGGCCTCCAGCTCGCCACGCGGAATTTCGACAGTGGGGAGCGTCTGCGCCAGCGCGCCTTCCTCGAACGTTCGTCGCGCGGTCTCGGCCGCTTCATTTGCCGCGTCGCGGCCGTGCAGCAGCGCAGTCGCTTCCGTCGCGAGCACCTTCTTCGCCTCGTTGATCTCCGAGCCCTGGAGCGCCTCAAGCTTCCTGACCTCGCTCATCGGCAACGTCGTGAACAGTTTTAAGAACTTGCCGACGTCGGCGTCCTCGGTGTTGCGCCAGTACTGCCAGAAATCGTAAGGGCTGAACTGGTCGGCGTTGAGCCACACTGCGCCTTGCGCGGTCTTGCCCATCTTGGCTCCGGAGGCGGTCGTGAGCAGCGGCGTCGTCAGTGCGAAGAGTTGCGGCGATCCCATGCGGCGGCCGAGATCGACGCCCATGATGATGTTGCCCCACTGGTCGGAGCCGCCCATCTGCAATCGGCAGCCGGCGCGCTGCGAGAGCTGCACGAAGTCGTAGGCCTGGCAGACCATGTAGTTGAACTCGATGAAGCTCATCTCCTGCTCGCGCTCGAGGCGCAGCCGCACGGAGTCCATGGTCAGCATGCGGTTGACCGAAAAATGCTTGCCGACATCGCGCAGCATCTCGATCCAGTTGAGCTTGGTCAGCCACTCCGCATTGTCGAGCATGACGGCGTCGCTGGCGCCGTCACCGTAGCGCAGCACCTTGGCGAACACGCCGCGGATCGAGGCCTTGTTGGCCTCGATCTCGGCAATCGTCCGCATCGCGCGCGTCTCGTCCTTGCCGGAGGGATCGCCGACCATGGTGGTGCCGCCGCCCATCAGCGTGATCGGCTTGTTGCCGGACTGCTGGAGCCAGTGCAGCATCATCATGGTCAGGAAGTTGCCGATATGCAGCGATGGAGCGGTGCAATCGTAGCCGACATAGGCCGTCGCCTCGCCCTTGGCGGCGAGCGCGTCCAGCCCCTCGAAATCGGAGCACTGGTGGACGAAGCCCCGTTCCTGCAAAATATTGAGGAAATCCGATTTAAATGCACTCATCTGTCGACGGCTCTGATCATTCTTATTTTACGGTAATTGCGGCCAGTGGCGGAACCCGGAAGGAACGGACTGCCGCGTCGCAGCGCGCTGTGGCATTATAAGATGTGCTTGTTTGATACAAGCCAGGCGTCGGGGTAGGAAGACGTCGAGGCTTACGGGATGATGTTAACCGCACTCGGTCTGATGAGCGGGACCTCGCTTGACGGGGTGGACGTTGCATTGATCGAAACGGATGGAAAGCAGATCAAGGCGTTCGGGCCGTCCGGCTACCGGCCTTACAGCAATGCCGAGCGCAGCCTCTTGCGCCGGGCGCTCACCGAGGCTGTCCATTTGCCGCGGCGCGATGCCCGGCCGGGGGTTCTGGCCGAGGCTGAGCGTGTGGTGACGCTGGCCCATGCCGAGGCGGTCGCCGCCTTCACTGCTCAGAACCGGATGAAGCCGGAGGAGATCGACATCGTCGGCTTCCATGGCCAGACCGTGCTGCACCGGCCCGAGCGGCGCTTGACGGTGCAGATCGGCGACGCGTTGGCGCTGGCAAAGGCCATCCACATCCCGGTGATGCATGATTTCCGCGCCGCCGACGTCGAGGCCGGTGGGCAGGGCGCACCCTTCGTGCCGGTCTACCACCGGGCGCTGGCGCAATCGTTGGAGCGCGAGGGGCCGATCGTCGTCGTCAATATCGGCGGCGTCTCCAACATCACCTATATCGACGGCAACGATACGCTGATCGCCTGCGATACCGGTCCCGGCAACGCGCTGCTCGACGACTTCATGTACCGGACCATGAACCAGACCTTCGACGCGGAAGGAAAGTTCGCCGCGCTCGGGAAGGCGGATGAAGCCTGGATCGCGCGGGCACTTGAGCTGCCGTTCTTTGCACTACCGCCGCCGAAGTCGCTCGACCGCAACGATTTTGCCGCCCTGAAGCTCGGCGACGCGCAACCGGCCGATGGGGCGGCGACGCTCACCGCATTCACGGCCGCCGCGATCGCCCGCGTCATTCCGCTGCTGCCGCGGCGGCCGAGGAGCTGGATCATCTGCGGCGGCGGCGCGCGCAACCTCACGATGCTGCGCATGCTGCGGGAGCGGGTGGGATCGGCGACGGTGCAGGCCGCCGAGACGCTCGGCTGGGCCTCCGATGCCATCGAGGCGCAGGCTTTCGGCTTCCTGGCCGCGCGTGGCATGAAGGGACTGCCGCTATCCTACCCGGCCACCACGGGCGTGCCGATGCCGATGACGGGCGGGGTGATCGCAAGGCCTTAGGTCACGGGCGGTTGATGCAAATGCATCGATCTTGACTCGTTCATGCAGATGCATATATGTTGATGCAGTTGCATCGAACCCGGGATCTCCGTCATGGCCGCGGCCCTCAAACTGATCAGCCACAAGCTTTGCCCTTATGTGCAGCGCGCCGTGATCGCGCTGACCGAAAAGGGCGTGCCGTTCGAGCGGATCGACATCGATCTCGGCAACAAGCCGGACTGGTTCCTGAAGATCTCGCCGCTCGGCAAGGTACCGGTGCTGGTGGTCACGACCGCGCAAGGCGAGGTCGCGCTGTTCGAGAGCAACGTGATCTGCGAGTACATCGAGGAAACGCAAGGAGGCCGCAAGCTGCATCCGGCCGACGCGCTGAGGCGCGCCGAACATCGCGCCTGGATGGAGTTCGGCTCCGCGATCCTCGGCGATCTCTGGGGCCTGGAGACCACGACTGATCCGGCGGTCTTTGACAGCAAGCGTCAGGCGTTGTCGGTCAAGTTTGTCCGCGTCGAGGCCGCGCTGGGCGCGGGCCCGTTCTTCGCCGGCGCATCATTCAGCCTGGTCGACGCCGTGTTCGCGCCGATCTTCCGCTATTTCGACGTGTTCGATGAGCTCGCCGAGCTCGGCATCTTCAAGGATTTGCCGAAGGTTGGCGCATGGCGAGCGGAGCTTGCCATGCGTCCGAGCGTTCGCAGCGCGGTGGGGGCCGATTATCCGCAATTGCTGCGCGCGTTCCTGGTGCGCCATGACGCGCATCTGTTGAAGCTTGCCGCGTAAAGCGCGCCTGAGCCTTCACAGCTCCGCGGCCATTTTCGCCAGCGTCGCAATCGTGTTCATGTTGCGCGCAGTGCCAGCCTTGGCGGCGGGGATGACGAGCTTCGACGTGCCCATGCCGTCGCCATAATGCACGTAGATCTCGCGGCGACCGAGCCGGACTTCCTCATCCTTCTGGCCGCGGATGCCCGTAAGCGTGTCTGCGGGCGGCGCCTTGTCGAGGAAGATCGCCATGGTGCGGTTCGGCGCAGCTTTCGGAAAGGGATTGTCGGCCGCAACCTGCGCCATCTCTTTTGCGCTGCGCACGAGCACGCCGACCATCGCGCCGGCGTAGCCGTGCAAGCGCTTCTCCAGCGCGGCCTTGATCGCGCTTTCGGACTTGCGGCTGGTGAACACCACATTGCCGCTGGCGATGTAGGTGCGCACGGCTGCAAAGCCGAGCTCCTCGCACATCGCCTTGAGCTCGCTCATCGGCAGCTTGCCGGTGCCGCCGACATTCACGGCACGCAGCAAGGCGACGAAGGAGCCCATTTTGGCAGGCCTCTAGCGCACGTTGGCGAGCCGCATGTCGAGATAGGCGGTGATGGTCTCCATCAACGGCTCGAGCTTGCCGTCGAAGAAATGGTTGGCGCCGGGGATGACCTGCTGGTCGATCACGATGCCCTTCTGCGTCTTCAGCTTCTCCACCAGCGTGTTGACGTCCTTGGGCGGCACCACCGCATCCTTTTCACCGTGGACGATAAGCCCCGAGGACGGGCAGGGCGCGAGGAAGGAGAAGTCGTAGAGATTGGCGGGCGGGGCGATCGAAATAAAGCCCTCAACCTCGGGGCGGCGCATCAAAAGCTGCATGCCGATCCAGGCGCCGAAGGAGAAGCCGGCGACCCAGCAAGCGCGCGCTTCGGGATTGATGGTCTGAGCCCAGTCAAGCGCTGCTGCTGCATCGGACAATTCGCCGGTGCCATGGTCGAACGAGCCCTGGCTGCGGCCGACGCCACGGAAGTTGAAGCGCAGCACGGAGAAGCCGCGATGTGCGAAGGCGTAGTAGCACTGGTACACGATCTGATGGTTCATCGTGCCGTGAAACTGCGGATGCGGATGCAGGATCATCGCGATTGGCGCGTTCTTCTGCTTGGCCGGATGGTAGCGGCCTTCGAGACGGCCTGCAGGGCCGGCGAAAATGACTTCAGGCATGATGGTCTCTTGATTGATTCCCTCGAGATGATCCTCAGCAATCAACCGATTGTGGCGGCTTCACCGGCTGCAAAGCCGACGAAAGTGCGCATGGGAGTGGAAGGGGCGCCCTCGGATGATGCGCGAGTGGCGCGCGGGTGAACTGACGCGCGCGTTCTAACACGAGGCAAGGGTCAAAAAGCAAGCTTCTTCAACATCTCGCAATGCGCTCAAGAGCTTAGCTGGTCATCGCGGTGTCGCGAGCGCCTCGCCGCACGCAGCGGTGTGGCCGCCCGGGATCGCTCAAATCGACGACGAAAATCGGCGTTGAGGCCGGGCGCCCCAGTTAAACGATTGGAATCACGCCGATTTATCGGCCGTTGGATGGTCCTGGGGCGATTCACACAGGAGCCGTGCGGTTTCCGAGCGAGGCAACCGCTGGCCGGTAGCGCCGGCTGCCCTGGAGGGTTTGCCCGTTGTCGAAGGTGAGTTCGAAATCCCCAGACGGTTTCAGGTCCACGCCTCTCACCCGATCGAGATTGGCAAGTTTCGTCCGATGGACGCGAACGATGGCGAAGCGCGAAAGCTCGCTTTCGGCCGTGGCGAGCGTGCCCCGGATCAGGTGTTGGCGGCCGTCGATCAGGCTGTATTCAATGTAGTTGCCGGCGGAGGCGACCCAGAGAATGTCGCGCGGCGCGAGGCGAATGCGACTTGCACCGTCCCGCAGCCAGATCAGATCGGCGACAGGCGGCTGTCGCGCGTCGGCGGCCCTGGCAGCCAATGCGGCCCGTTTCAGCTCGCGCCGACTCTCGAATAGCCAGATCGTTCCCCCGATCAGGAGGGCGGCCACGGCATCCTTGCGAAACTCGTATGAGATCGTCGCAAACGAGAAATGGAAATCGTAGGTGCTCCCCGCGAGCCAGAGCACGAGCTTCCTGATCCAGACCATGCCGGTGATGTGGAGGGTCGAGAAGCCGACCACGGCAAGCGCTCCGATAGCCACCCGGACGACGAGCCCCAGGCTACGGTGCATGCGCCGGATGGCCAGCACCAGGAGCGGGACGGTCAGCAGGACGACGGCGATGCTCGACATCTCCCAGAACAGCCGCCGGCCGACATCATAGCTGTCGCCGCGCCAGGCGGCATCCTGCGCGCCGGAGAGTGCATTCACGATTCCGACTGCGAGCGCGACGGCTGTGATCGCGCCGAACATCGTCCAGTCGCTGCCGCTGATCCCAAAAAGCCCACCGCTCGTCCCAGGGCGCGACGCCTCATCCCGCGTGTTGCGGTCCTGATCCCAAACCGGCTCGACGCGCTCGGCTTGTGGGGCATTTTCGGTGTCAGCCATGGCCCCAAAACCGCGTTTGGCGTCCCCTCAAGGAGCAGAAAACCATGTCAACACCACAGCAAATCTCGACCTCGGAGCGGCGCATCGATCTGGACTGGGTGCGGATTGGCGCCTTCGGGCTCCTGATCTTCTACCACGTCGGCATGCTCTACGTGTCCTGGGGATTTCACATCAAGAGCACGCACAGGCTGACCTGGCTCGAGCCGTTGATGCTGGTCCTCAATCCCTGGCGGCTCTCGCTTCTGTTCCTGGTTTCCGGGGTTGCGACGAGGTTCATGCTCGACAAGTTCCGCCTTGGCTCGTTCGTTGGCGCGCGGTCGGCTCGGCTCCTGATCCCCCTGATCTTCGGCATGCTGGTGATCGTGCCGCCGCAATCCTACCTCCAGATAGTCGAAAGCCTCGGCTATCCCGCGGGCTTCGTCGATTTCTATGCCCATCATTATCTCGCTTTCGGGGCGCAGTTCTGTCCGAACCCTTGCATCGTCCAGCCGACCTGGAACCATCTCTGGTTCGTGGTTTACCTGTGGGTCTACACGATGGCGCTGGCCGGCGTGCTCTGGCTATGGCCGGCCCTGACGGACCGGCTCAGTGCGAGGCTTGCTATTCTGCTCACAGGGCCCGGGCTCCTGATCCTGCCGTGTCTGCTCTTCGCGGCTTGGCGCCTGTTTCTGTTCCCGGCTTTTCCCTCCACGCATGCACTGTTTGGCGACTGGTACAACCACGCGGACTATGCAGCGGCATTCCTGATCGGCTTCCTGCTGGCGAAGCAGATTAGCGTCTGGTGCGAGATCGAACGCCTGCGCTGGGCGGCGCTGCCACTCGCAGCCGCTTGCTTCCTCATCTTGATCCTGCTGTTCGCCGGCCTGCTCGCGCCGTCGCCGCTGCTGAAGAAGTGCGCCAGCATCGCCTATGGCTGCTATCAGTGGTTCGCAATGGCTGCGGTGCTCGGTTTCGCACGTCGGCACTTCACGGCCGACGGACCTGTGCGCCGCTATCTCACGGACGCGATCTTCCCGTACTACATCGTGCATCAGACCGCGATCATCATGATCGCGCACGCACTGCGCGGGAGCGGCTTCTCGGCCGGGATCGAGGCCTCCGTCGTCGTCGCCGGTACCGCGCTCACATGTGTGGTCACCTATGAGATAGTGCGGCGCATTGCGTGGTTGCGGCCGCTGTTCGGAATGCGGACGGGGTTCCGCCGCCTGCCCGGGATCGCGCAGCAACAACCGGCCTGATGCGGGCGGGTCCCGATTGGCGCAATGGCAAAAGGTGCTAAGAGGGCGGCATGCCAACCCGCGTCTATCTCGACTGGAATGCGACCACGCCGCTGCGCCCTGAGGCGCGGACGGCGATGGTTGCGGCCTATGATCTCGTCGGCAATCCGTCCTCGGTCCACGCCGAGGGGCGGGAGGCGCGGCGGCTGGTCGAGGCGGCTCGTGCGGCGCTCGCGGGTGCGGTTGGCGGCCTGCCGCGAAACGTCATCTTCACCTCGGCGGGAACCGAGGCCAATGCGCTGGCGCTGTCGCCGGGTCTAAAGGGGCCCTCTGGCCGCCCGGCGGAACGGCTTCTCGTGTCGGCCGTCGAGCACGCCTCCGTGCTGGCAGGCGGCAGGTTTCCGGCCGATGCCATCAGCCAGATTCGGGTGACGTGGTCAGGCGTCGTCGATCTCGACCACCTCAAAGCGCTGCTGGGTTCCGGTCCGCCGGCGCTGGTCTCGATCATGGCCGCCAACAACGAGACCGGCACATTGCAGCCCGTGGCGGAAGCCGCGCGGATCGTCCATGAGGCGGGCGGGCTTCTGCATGTCGATGCAATCCAGGTGCTTGGCAAGATGCCATTTGATATCAAGGAGGTAGGCGCCGATCTTGCCACCTTCTCTGCCCACAAGATCGGCGGTCCCAAGGGGATCGGCGCATTGGTGGTGGCCGAGGGCGTGACAGGGCTCGAACCGGTGCTGCGTGGTGGCGGGCAGGAACTCGGCCGTCGGGCGGGAACCGAGAACGTAGCGGGCATTGCCGGCTTCGGCGCGGCCGTGAGGGCGGCCGTTCAGGCTCTGGCGGAGGATGCGGAACGGCTGCGAAACCTCCGGAATCGCTTGGAAAATGGCTTGCGCTCGGTTCCCGGTGTGGTGATCTTCTCGGAGGAGGTCGGGCGGTTACCCAATACCACTCTGTTTACCGCGCCGGGGCTGAAGGCCGAGACCGCCGTGATTGGCTTCGACCTTGAAGGTATCGCTGTATCTTCGGGCTCAGCCTGTTCATCGGGAAAAGTGCAGCCGTCGCACGTGCTTTCCGCGATGGGATTCGACCCGAAAACGGCGCAGGGAGCGGTGCGCCTAAGTCTGGGCTGGTCCACGCAGGGGGCGGACATCAATCGGGCCCTTGAGGCTTGGCGAAAGCTCGGTAATAACCTACTTAGAGAGTAAGCGACGAAACACGGCTTGAACGGTTCTAAGCGCGTGCTTTCCGCATAGAAACATCGTAATAGTCGTTCGAGTTTGATCCACCGCGGTCCTTGAAACCGCGAGCGGAGGATGGAATGCCAGCCGTACAAGAGACGGTCGAGCGCGTGAAGCGCATCGACGTCGACCAGTATCGTTATGGGTTTGAAACCCTGATCGACTCCGAGAAGGCCCCGAAGGGTCTGTCGGAAGACATCGTAAAATTCATTTCCGGGAAGAAGAACGAGCCCGCCTGGATGCTCCAGTGGCGGCTCGAGGCCTATCGGCGCTGGCTGACCATGACCGAGCCGACCTGGGCGCGCGTCGACTATCCCAAGATCGACTTCCAGGACATCTACTACTACGCGGCGCCCAAGCCGAAGAAGACGGTCTCATCGCTCGATGAGATCGATCCGGAGATTCTGAAGACCTACGAGAAGCTCGGCATCCCCTTGCGGGAAGTGGCGATGCTCGAAGGCATCGAGCCGAAGCCTGGCGAGGAAGATCCTGCCCGACGCAAGATCGCCGTCGATGCGGTATTCGACTCCGTCTCGGTTGCGACCACCTTCAAGGCCGAGCTGAAGAAGGCCGGCGTCATCTTCATGCCGATCTCGGAGGCAATCCGCGAGCATCCCGAGCTGGTGCAGAAGTATCTCGGCTCAGTGGTGCCGACTTCTGACAATTTCTACGCGACGCTGAACTCGGCGGTGTTCTCGGACGGCTCGTTCGTCTACGTGCCGCCGGGCGTACGCTGCCCGATGGAGCTGTCGACCTATTTCCGCATCAACGAGCGCAACACCGGCCAGTTCGAGCGCACGCTGATCATCGCGGATAAGGGCTCTTACGTCTCCTATCTCGAAGGCTGCACCGCGCCGCAGCGCGACGAGAACCAGTTGCACGCCGCCGTGGTCGAGCTCGTCGCGCTCGACGACGCCGAGATCAAATATTCGACGGTGCAGAACTGGTACCCCGGCAACTCGGAAGGCAAGGGCGGCATCTACAACTTCGTCACCAAGCGTGGCGACTGCCGCGGCAACAATTCCAAGATATCCTGGACCCAGGTCGAGACCGGCTCGGCCATTACCTGGAAGTACCCGAGCTGCATCCTGCGCGGCGACAATTCGAGCGGCGAGTTCTACTCGATCGCGATCTCGAACGGCTTCCAGCAGGTCGACTCGGGCACCAAGATGATCCACCTCGGCAAGAACACCTCGAGCCGGATCATCTCCAAGGGCATCGCGGCCGGCAAGTCCCAGAACACCTATCGCGGTCTCGTCACCGCGCACCGCAAGGCGACCGGCGCGCGCAACTTCACCGCCTGCGACTCGCTGCTCATCGGCGACAAATGCGGCGCGCACACCGTGCCGTACATCGAGGCGAAGAACTCCTCGGCCACCTTCGAGCACGAGGCGACGACCTCAAAAATCTCCGAGGACGTGCTGTTCTACTGTATCCAGCGCGGCCTGAGCCAGGAAGAAGCCGTCGGCCTCGTCGTCAACGGCTTTGTGAAGGATGTGCTGCAGCAGCTCCCGATGGAGTTCGCCGTGGAAGCGCAGAAGCTGATCTCGATTAGCCTCGAAGGCAGCGTGGGCTAGTTCTGGCCTCATCCTGAGGAGGCCGCGCAAGCGGCTGTCTCGACGGATGGTAATCGGAAAGATTGTTGGCCTCATCCTTCGAGACGCGCCTTCGGCGCTCCTCAGGACGAGGGGATAGATGGAAAAAACAATGGCTTTGCTTGAAGTGAAAGACCTGAAAGTTCGTGTCGAGGAGCGTGAGATCCTTCACGGGCTGACGCTGACCGTGAACGAGGGTGAGGTGCACGCGATCATGGGGCCGAACGGCTCCGGCAAGTCGACGCTCTCCCATGTCATCGCTGGCAAGCCCGGCTATGAGGTCACCGACGGCCAGATCCTTTTCAAGGGCGAGAACCTCCTGGAGATGGACCCGGAAGAGCGCGCCGCCAAGGGCGTGTTCCTGGCGTTCCAGTATCCGGTCGAGATCCCCGGCGTTGCCACCATGAACTTCCTGCGCACCGCGCTGAATGCACAGCGCAAGGCGCGCGGCGAGGACGAATATTCGACGCCGGACTTCCTGAAGAAGGTCCGCGAGGTCTCGAAGTCGCTGAACATCCCGCAGGACATGCTCAAGCGCGGCGTCAATGTCGGCTTCTCCGGCGGCGAGAAGAAGCGCAACGAGGTGCTTCAGATGGCGCTGTTCGAGCCGAGCCTGTGCATCCTCGACGAGATGGACTCCGGCCTCGACATCGACGCGCTGCGCATTGCGGCTGATGGCGTCAACGCGCTGCGCTCGCCCAAGCGCGCGATGGTGGTGATCACCCACTATCAGCGCCTCCTGAACTACATCGTGCCTGACTTCGTGCACGTGATGTCGAAGGGCCGCGTCGTGAAGAGCGGCGACAAGCAACTGGCGCTGGAGCTGGAGGAGTCCGGCTACGCCCAGTTCGAGGACGCTGCGTAAGGGATTTTGCGATGAACGTTGCTTTGGTCAAGACCGGGAACGGCCGCGCGGTGAGCGATCTCTTCACCAGCGCCGAAGGCCGGCTGCCTGGTTCCCCTGCGGTCGCAGCAGTGCGCCGCCAGGCCTTCGAGACCTATGAGCGTCTCGGCCTGCCGCACCGTCGGCTCGAGGAATGGAAATACACCGATCTGCGTGCACTCGTCGGCGAGGTGCTGCCACTTGCGGCCGTCCCGGATGCGGCGGCGCTGTCGCGCGCGGCCGAAGCCGTAAAGACGCATGCGTTTGCCGGTGCCCGCAAGCTGGTGCTGGTCGACGGCGTGTTCGCGGCCGATCTTTCCGACGTTAAGGCGCTCGCATCCGAGGTCAGCGTCAAGACGCTGCGCGAAACGCTGGAGAAGGAGTCAGGCGATCTGCTCGCGACGGCCTCGACGGACGCGATGATCTCGCTGAACGCGGCGATGGCGACCGATGGCGTTGTGGTGTCGATCGCGGACGGCGTGCAGCTTTCCGCGCCGGTCCAGATCATCCACGTCGCGACCGCCGCGTCTGCGTCCGCATTCACCCGATCGCAACTGCGAATCGGCAATCGCGTCCGAGCCACCATTATCGAGAGCTTTGTCGCGGCCGGCGCTGCGGCCTACCAGGTCAACGATGCCGTGCTGGTGACGATCGGCGACAACGCCGATGTCGCGCATATCCGCCTGATGGACGACGCGCCGGACGCGGTGAACATCACCTCCGAGATCGTCACGGTCGGCGCGAACACAAAACTCAACTTCTTCAACATGACGACCGGCGGCGCCGTCAGCCGTCTGCAAGGCTTCATTACGCTCGCAGGCGAGGGCAGTGAGCTCGCGGTCAATGGCGTGAACCTGCTGAAGAAGACCGAGCATGGCGATACGACGCTGGTCGTCGACCACGCCGTTCCCCATTGCACCAGCCGCGAGATCTTCCGCGCCGTGATCGATGATCGCGCCCATTCGGTGTTCCAGGGCCGCATCATCGTCCGTCCCGACGCGCAGAAGACCGACGGCAAGATGATGACGCGGGCGCTGCTGCTCTCGGACGAAGCCGAGGCCGACAACAAGCCCGAGCTCGAGATCTTTGCCGATGACGTCTCTTGCGGCCATGGCGCCACCGCCGGTGCGCTCGACGACAGCCTTCTGTTCTACCTGCGTGCCCGCGGGCTGCCTGAGAAAGACGCCCAGGCGCTGCTGATCCAGGCTTTCGTCGGCGAGGCGATCGAGCAGATCGCCGATGATGACCTGCGCGAGCACGTGATCGGCATTGCCGAGCGCTGGCTAGAGGGCCGGTCATGAGCACGCATCCGGCAGTCCTGAACGGTTCTTATGACGTAGCAAAGGTGCGCCAGGATTTCCCGGCGTTGGCGATGCAGGTCTACGGCAAGCCGCTGGTCTATCTCGACAACGCGGCCTCGGCGCAGAAGCCGCAATCCGTGCTCGACCGCATGACGCAGGCTTACACAAGCGAATACGCCAATGTACACCGCGGCCTGCATTACCTCGCCAATGCGGCGACGGAAGCCTATGAGGGCGGCCGCGCCAAGGTCGCACAGTTCATCAACGCGCCCCGTACCGAGGAAGTCATCTTCACCCGCAACGCGACGGAGGCGATCAACCTTGTCGCGTCGTCCTGGGGCGAGCCCAACATCAAAGAGGGCGACGAGATCGTCCTCTCGATCATGGAGCACCACTCCAATATCGTGCCCTGGCATTTCCTGAGGGAACGCCATGGCGCGGTGATCAAGTGGGCGCCGGTCGACGATGAGGGCAATTTCCTGATCGACGAGTTCGAGAAGCTGCTGACGGCGAAGACCAAGCTGGTCGCAATCACGCAGATGTCGAACGCGCTTGGCACCATCGTGCCGGTCAAGGACGTCGTGAAAATCGCGCACGCTCGCGGCATTCCCGTGCTGGTCGACGGCAGCCAGGGCGCCGTGCATCTGCCGGTCGACGTCCAGGACATCGGCTGCGACTTCTACGTCTTCACCGGCCACAAGGTCTACGGGCCGACCGGCATCGGCGTGCTCTGGGCCAAGTACGACCACCTCGTCGCGATGCGCCCCTACAACGGCGGCGGCGAGATGATCCGCGAGGTCTCCCGCGACATCGTCACCTATGGCGATCCCCCGCACAAGTTCGAGGCCGGCACGCCCGCGATCGTCGAGGCGGTCGGGATTGGCGCGGCCATCGACTACGTCAATTCGATCGGCAAGGAGCGTATCGCTGCGCACGAGCACGATCTCCTGACCTATGCCCAGGACCGCCTGCGCGAGATCAACTCGCTGCGGCTGATCGGCACGGCGCGCGGCAAGGGCCCGGTGATATCCTTCGAGCTGAAGGGTGCGCATGCCCATGACGTCGCCACCGTGATCGACCGCCAGGGCATCGCGGTGCGCGCCGGCACCCACTGCGTCATGCCGCTTTTAGAGCGGTTCAACGTGACCGCGACGTGCCGGGCATCGTTCGGCATGTATAATACGAGGGACGAAGTCGACCATCTGGCACAGGCGCTTTTGAAGGCGCGGGATTTGTTCGCATGAGTGACACGGCCGAAATCAAAGCCAATCCGATGGAAACGCATTCGGCGCTGCCGCCGGAGGAGACCGAGCGTCTGACGCGCGAGATCATCGCCGGGCTCAAGACCGTATTCGATCCGGAAATTCCCGCCGACATTTACGAACTCGGCCTGATCTACAAGGTCGAGATCAGGGACGACCGCTCCGTCGACGTCCTGATGACGCTGACGACGCCGAATTGTCCGGCCGCCGGCGAGTTGCCGACGATGGTCGAGAACGCGGTCGCTAGTGTCCCCGGCGTCGGCGTTGTCGACGTCAAGGTCGTCTGGGAACCGGCTTGGTCACCGGAACGCATGAGCGACGAGGCGCGCCTCGTGCTCAACATGTGGTGACACCAATCTGGCTCTTGCATATACGGCATTGAACTTGCTCCGCAACGGACCACATGAGTGACATGACCCAGGCATCACCAGCTACTCCCTCCAAGCCGCGGCGTCCGCGCCCGCAGGTGATGCGGCTGACGGATGCCGCCGCGCAGCGCATCACCGAGCTCACGCAGCGCGCGGACTCCGAAATCGTCGGACTGCGCGTCGGCGTGAAGAACGGCGGCTGCGCGGGGCAGTCCTACACCGTCGAGTACGCCCATGAGATCCGGCCGACCGACGAGGTCGTCGAGGACAAGGGCGTCAAGATCCTGGTCGATCCCAAGGCCGTGCTGTTCCTGCTCGGCACCGAGATGGACTACAGGGCCGACAAGATGCAGGCCCAGTTCGTCTTCAACAATCCCAACCAGATCTCAGCCTGCGGCTGCGGCGAGTCGGTGGAGTTGCGACCGGCCAAGGTCGAGGGGTAACTCCGCTCTCGCCAATCACTCCGCTGTCGTCCTGGCGAAAGCCAGGACCCATACCGCGTGATCTCTCGTGGGTGATAGGTCTCAGTACCGGCGCTGGTACGACTAACGGTCTTCGCTAAACTGCTCCCTGGGGTAATGGGTCCTGGCTTTCGCCAGGACGACCATTCGGAGAGAGCGTGCACATGGACCGCGAATTCCTGATCGACCTGTTCGCTGATTTCGGCCCCGTTACCATCCGGAAGATGTTTTCCGGCTACGGCATCTCCGCCGACGGCACCAATTTCGCGCTGGCCTTGCGCGCCGGGCTGTTTTTCCGCGCCGATGAAGTGACGATCCCGAGCTTTGAGCTCGAAGGCTCAGGGCCCTTTCAGTACCAGACCCGCGCCAAGACAGTGACGGTGAATTCCTACTGGCAGTTGCCCGCGCGCCTGTTCGACGATTCCGAGGAGCTTGCCGAGTGGGCGAGAGCCGCGCTCGCCGCCGCCCAGCGCGCCAAGGTGAAGAAGCGGCCGAAGGCGGCAAAGAAGGCGGCAGCCAAGCCTGCGAAGAAGGCCGCCGTGAAGAAGCCGCTGAAGAAGAAACAAGCAGCCAAGAAGGCGGTTCGTAGGGTGGGCAAAGCGAAGCGTGCCCACCACTCAAGATAACGATTGGAGAGATGGTGGGCACGGCGCTGCGCGCCTTTACCCACCCGCGGCAGCTAGCGATGCCTGACGACCTCATCCTGAGGAGACCGCAGAGCGGTCGTCTCGAAGGATGGCCACGGGTGAAAGCATGGCCTACATGGTTCGAGACGCCGCTTCGCGCCTCCTCACCATGAGAGTCATACACTCCGCGCGCAGCAAGCGGCTTCAAGCCACCTGGCCGCGCCTCTCGATGCGATACTCCGGATCGGCCTCGCAGATCACGCGGTTGCGGCCGTTGCGCTTGGCGGCGTAGAGGCAGGCATCGGCGCGCTCGATGAGGGAGTCCGTGTCGTCGGTCGGCTTCAGCATGGAGACGCCGACCGAGATCGTGACGCGGCCGAGGATCTCGCCGGTCGATTTCTTCTTCAATTCCTTCGCCATGACGGCGCGGCGGATGTGGTCGGCGACGGTGAGCGCCTGGCGCAGCGCGGTGCTGGGCAGTACGACCGCGAACTCCTCGCCACCATAGCGCGCTGTGATGTCCTGGCCCTTGATGGTCTGCTTCAGCGACAGGCCGACGAGCCGCAGCACCTGGTCGCCGGTGAGGTGTCCGTAGGAATCGTTGAACGACTTGAAGTGGTCGATGTCGAACAACAGCAGCGACAGCGGCTCGCCGCTCGCGAGCGCGTTCTGCACGGCCATGCCTATCATGCGATCGAAATATTTGCGGTTGCCGAGGCCGGTGAGGGGATCGGTGAGGCTCTCGGCGCGGATCGCCTCGAGGCTTTGCTGGAGATTGCTGATCTCGTTCGCGGACAAGGTCAGCCGGTCCTCCAGTGCCTTGTTGGTCTCGCGCATGTCGCGCGTCGCATGGAGCAGCGTGTCAACGATCGCCTTGATCTGATCGCTGTCCTTGGCCGTGGACAGCTTTGCGGCGGCGCCCGACAGGCTCGCGTCGTAGGAGGCAGACATGCCGAGCGCTTCGCTGAGCACCTTCATGACGTCGTCGATCTCGCCGATGACGCGCGCGCCAACCTTGTCGATGCGGTCGGTGGTCTTGATGTGGGAGAGATAGGTCTCGTAGATCTGCTCGAGATCGGCTTCCGTCAGCTTGCCGTTGCGCTCCAGCGTCTCGTTGATGATCTTGTTCAGCGGGGCGTTGTAGCCGGTGGCGTAGACGTACCAGATCTCGTAGTTGCGGGGAATTGCGGTCTGCTTGAGCGATCGGATCTGGCCGAGCGCCACCTCGGCGAACGCCATGGTGCGTTCGTGTTCGTCGAGCAACTTGACCACAGAAACATCCCCACAGCAGCCGATGCGCCTCCGACTGCAGCAATGCTTAAATTATGGGGCTGAGGCTAAAGGACGATTCTGAACGGCCGGTAAACGGCTGTTTTCTGAAGCCTGATCCGGGACCCGAAGGGCCGCGCTAGCGCGAAGTGTGCCGCGGCTTTTTCTCGCGACAAACGCGAAACGCGTTTGCGCGGAAATCATGCTCAGACAAACAACCTAAAGCGCAGCGCGCTTTAGGCGCCGGCGGGGGAGCGGACTGGTCGCAGCAGGAACGCCGGAAGATGCGAATGATCGCCGGGCTCGCTGTCGGCCTCGCGTTGCGGACGGCGCGGCTCGGGCCGGCCGATCGAGGGCACATGCGACGTATTGGCCTGCTGGCGCGAGCTGTGCCGCGACTCGCCGGTGTGCCTTGCTTCGCGCGCTGGCTTTGGCTCGCGTGAAGGCTTTGGTTCGCGTGAAGGCTTTGGCTCGCGTGCAGGCCTCGCTTCCGCTGCTGGCCTTGCGTCCGCGGCGTGACGCGCGTCACCGGGCTGCTCATGGCCGCGACGCGACTTGCCGCGACCGCCGCGCGAACGCTCTCGGCCACGCGGCTCGCGCGAACGCTCGGTTGGCTCGGCGGATTCGCTGTGGACCTCGAACTCGCCTTCGGCGCGCGGAATGTTCTGGCCGATCAGCTTTTCGATCGCGGCCATCGACTTCTGGTCGAGCGGGGTCACGATCGATATCGCGGTGCCGGTGCGGCCGGCGCGCCCCGTACGACCGATGCGGTGAACGTAATCGTCTGGATGATGGGGGACGTCGAAATTGAAGACGTGGCTGACCTCGGGGATATCGAGGCCGCGGGCGGCGACGTCGGAGGCGACCAGCAGCGGCAGCTCGCCTTTGCGGAACTGATCCAGCGCTGCCATGCGGGCCGGCTGGTCCATGTCGCCGTGCAGAGCGCCGACGCTGAAGCCGTGCTTCTGGAGCGATTTGTGAACGATCGCGACCTCGCGCTTGCGATTGCAGAAGATGATCGCGTTCTTGAGATCCTTGGCCTCGCGCAGCAGGCGGCGAAGCAGTTCGCGCTTCTCGTGCGCCTCGCGTCCGGCGGGAACCTGGGATTGCGTGACGGTGACGGCCGTGGTGGCGGGCTTGGAAACCTCGACCTTCTGCGGATTGTGCAGGAAGGCCTCGGTGATGCGCCGGATCTCCGGCGGCATGGTCGCGGTGAAGAACAACGTCTGCCGCGTGAAGGGGACGAGCTTGCAGATGCGCTCGATGTCGGGAATGAAGCCCATGTCCAGCATGCGGTCGGCTTCGTCGATGACGAGCAGCTCGACGCCGGTGAGCAGGAGACCGCCGCGCTCGGTATGGTCGAGCAAGCGACCGGGGGTCGCGATCAGCACGTCGACGCCGCGCATCAGCTTGGCATCCTGGTCGCCGAAGGAGACGCCGCCGATGAGGAGGGCGACGTTGAGCTTCTGGCCGGCGCCGTAGCGGTCGAAGTTTTCCTTGACCTGGGCGGCCAGCTCGCGGGTCGGCTCGAGGATCAGGGTGCGCGGCATGCGCGCCCGGGCACGACCCTTTTCGAGGATGGTGAGCATCGGCAGCACGAAGGCAGCGGTCTTGCCGGTGCCAGTCTGGGCGATGCCGAGCACGTCCTTGCGTGCGAGGACGTGGGGGATCGCCTGTTCCTGAATGGGGGTGGGGTTGGTGTAACCGGTGGCCGCCACTGCGGCGAGGACTTTTTCGGATAGTCCGAGATTTGAAAAGGACATTGAGCCTCTAGTCGAAACCGCCGTTCGGAATCGAGGGTAATAAGGCTGTCGCGCTCCACCCCAAAACGGCGCGCTCTCAAAGAAGCTGGGGGTGCTGACTTACGCGAGCAAGGATTTGCGCGAACAACGCGCCAAACTCAGGAATCGCGTTTCGATACCGAGCCGCGTTGCCCGGAACATAGGGGGGAATCGGCCAAAGTCAATGGAGCAGGCGCGGGAAGGCTCTAAAAAGCCTAGCGTTTTTATTCAAATTGCAGGCGAAGTTGGGTTTTTCGCCCGGTCACCGGCCGGGCGACCGGGGTGAGGCCAAGGAGCGTGGTTAACCCTTCTCGGCCGCCTGGGCCCGGAAATCGCCCGGTGCCAGCCCATAGGCCGCGTTGAACACCCGGTAATAGGTGGCAAGGCTTTCGAACCCGCAGGCGGAGGCGACGTCGGCAATCAGCCGCTCCGGCGTTTCGCGCAGGAGGCGGCGGCTTTGCGCCAGACGTTGCTCGGTCACGGTCTGGGAGAAGCTCTTCTCCGCCATTTCAAAGAGCATGTGGAGGTGGCGCAGGGACACGCCGAGCCAGTCGGCGACCATCGCCGGAGACAATCGGGGATCGTTCAGGTGTCTGTCGATCAGGCGGCGCGCCAGTGACAGGCGCCCGACACGCAGCGCGTATTGTCCGCGGCGGCCCGCCGACCTGACGATGCCGCGCTCGATCAGGGCGAGGGTGGCCAGTGCCTCCACCAGCGGCTTGGTGCGCGAAGCTTCTTCCTCATCGGCGAGTTCACCGAGCTCGGCAAAGGCGGCATCGAGCAGGGAGGCCAGCGCAGGGTCGCCGAACGGCTTCGGCGTGAGGTCGCGAACGCGCCTGTCCTGCGCGGGGATGCCGACCACCGGGATCTTCAGGATCCTCAGGTGAAAGCCGGCAGTGCCGAGCGGCAGGGTGCGATAGGGCAGGTCGGTATGGCTGGTGGCAAACCTGCCGCTTTCGATGGCAAAATCGCTGCTGCGCATGCCGCCGAACCAGCCGCCGCTGCCGAGCTGCTGGTAAACGCAGATGCTGTCGCTGGCCGCGTCCGCAATGTCGGCCTTGCTACGCTCCACCCGGTAGGGCGAGGCCTTGAGCTCGACGAGGCCCGCCCCGCCGACCTGCCGCAGCGTGAACTCGCCGGAGAAATCCGCGCGCTGCTCCCGCGCAAGTTCCGCGGTGACGCCGAACAGGCCCTTGGCGCGCACCTCCCGCCAATAGTCGAAACGGTCCTGCGGCTCGACTTCGTCGGTGCACCAGCGATACACGAAAGACCCTCGGGTAGACAGGCAATACCATTCAAGCAAAAGCAGATTCCGCTCGAACCGGCCATAGGACAGATCGCGCAGGGGTATCCACTGTACGCTTGCCTCGCCCTCTTGAACCCCTGCCAGGGCTTGGCCGACTATGACATCAGCGGCCGCAGGAACGCATAGAGCATGATCCGGAAAAGTGTGAAGCGGTTTTCCGAAAAGATCATGCTCAAACAACGACCTAAAGCGCGATGACGATGCATCCCAATCTCATCGCGCTTTAGGGCAATCTTCCTGCAAACGGGGATCTTTCGATGACGCGCAGGCTTCTTTCGATTTTGGCGGCCCTTGGCATCACCGCCAGTCTGACGGCGTTCGCCGGCCCCGTGCACGCCGAAAAACGCGTTGCGCTCGTCGTCGGCAACAACGACTACAAGAACGTTCCAAAGCTGCTCAAGGCCGTCAACGACGCCCGCACCATGGGCGATACGCTGAAGCAGCTCGGCTTCTCCGTGATGGTGGCCGAGAATCAGAGCCGCCAGCAGTTCACCGAGACGCTGCTTGCTTTCGACCGGGCGATCGACCCCGGCGACACCGCGTTCTTCTTCTATGCGGGCCACGGTTTCGAGATCGCGGGCCAGAACTATCTCTTGCCGACCGACGTGCCGGCGGCGACCGAAGGCCAGGAAGAGCTGGTGCGCGACTCCTCAATCCTCGCCGACCGCATCGTCGAGCGCCTCCAGAACAAGAAGGTGCGCACCTCGATCCTGGTGTTCGACGCTTGCCGCAACAACCCGTTCGAGCGGACCGGCACGCGCGCAGTCGCCGGCGGCGGCGGGCTTGCGCCGATGACGCAGTTGCCTGAAGGCGTGTTCTCGGTGTTCTCCGCCGGTCCGCGCCAGACCGCGCTCGATCGTCTGTCGAACGATGATGCCAATCCCAATTCGGTGTTCACGCGCACCTTCGCCAAGGAGCTGTTGCAGCCCGGCGAGAACCTCGTGCAGGTGGCACAGCACACGCGACGGCTGGTCAGCGAGATGGCCGACACCGTCAAGCACAAGCAGGTGCCGGTCTATTTCGACCAGATGGTCGACGACGTCTTCCTGAGCGGCACCGCCAAGGCCGATGCCGCGCCACGGCCGGCCGATCCGGCGCCGCAGAAGGTCGCGGCGTTGCCGCCGGTCTCGGTGCCGCGCGTGCCGAAAGAGGAAGCTACCAACGCACCGATCGCGAGCTTCTCGCGCCACAATGGTGGCTGGTCGGTGGTCTTCTCCTTCGCCGATCCCACGCTCGGCATTTCCTGGCGGATGGCAGGCCAGGGCGATTTCCGCGAGACCGGCTTCATCGATACGCTCGATCCGCGCACCCGCAAGCGGCTGCCCAATCCGTCGATCGAGCTGCCGCCGGACGCGCAGGCCGGCACCATCGAGGTCCGCTATGTCGACGCGTCCGGCGACATGCAGGGCCCGTTCCCGATCAAGTTCGATCCCGAGGCCGCGCTGCTCCGCGACCAGCGCAAAATCCTCGACATGACCGCGACGAGCTGGCTGTCGTTCCGCGAGTTCAACGGGCTGCTCGTCTACTACACGCACCTCGTGTCCTACCGCTGCGCAATCCGCGAGGTCCGCATTGGCATCGACACCGCGGTTCCCAATCAGGTGCTGAAGATGCCTCCTTGTGACATGCGCGACCCCACCGCGATCTCCGCCGGCATGCCGCTCTACATGAAGCTCGCGCCCTCAACGCAGGTCGTGTCGGTGGAACTGACTTATCGCGACGGCAGCGTGTCGGAGATCAAGAGCTTTCGCACCGCGAACCGCAGTAACAATTGAGGGGCTCGATTGAGCGATCATGCCGGCTTCTGGCAACCCATGCTCTGCCCCACCGTTGAGCCAAGGGGTGAGTTTTCAGATGGGCGCCGTCAAGTATCGCGAGTAGATATCCGCGCGCCTGTCTGTCGCGAGCCCGACATAGCTTCGATAGCGGGCAACGTCATCAATGTCGATTTCCGCGCGTACGACGTCCTCGTCCTCCGTGGTGGATTGCGCGAGAATCTTGCCATCCGGCGCAACGATGATGCTTCGGCCCATGAATGCGCAATTGCCTTGCCTGCCGGCGCGATTGCAGCTCAGGAAGAAGACGCCATTCTCGGTTGCGCGCGTGTAGGCGCGGTGCGCGAAGATCTGCTCGTCTTCCAGGGGCTTGTCTCTCGGGCGGAACGACGCCCAGATATTCGTGACGATCTGAGCGCCTTGCATCATGAGTGCCCGCGTCAACTCCGGAAACCGAATGTCATAGCAAATCTGCATGCCAATCGGCCCCAACTTCGTCTGCTGCACCGAGATGCTCTCGCCGGCGACGAAATATAGCTTTTCCAGATGCCAGCGATGAATCTTGTAGTAGGTGCCGAGCACGCCGTGAGGGCCAATCAGCATTGACGCATTGTGCATCACGCCCTGCTGCATCGGGTGACGAAGAGCCAGCCCGACGACAACATGGAGGCTGTGCTCACGGGCGAGATCGCACAGCGACGTGATGAATGGCCCATTCTCGGGTTCGGCGGCCTGGAATAATCGGAAGGCATATTGGTCGGCTCCGCCGGATTCCGGGCTGAAAGGGGCGCCGGGCGTCAGCGGCTCCACATATCCCGTGTTCGACAACTCCGGGAATACGATCAACTGCGCGCCTGTCTTTGCCTCCGATCGCATGGCTGCCTGCATTCGCTCGAGATTTGACGCCGGCTCCAGCACTTGGACGTCAAACTGGATCAAGCTCACGTTTACCTTGCTGGTCATCGCTTGTCCGTTCTCCTGTCGCGGCCCCGACGATCCGCGCGTAGCGCCCACTGCTCGTGTTCGGTCGACATCAATGGGCGCTTTCAGGAGCCAGCGGAAATACGCGATGCGTATCCAGCCGCTCATAGGGCAGGAGCCGCAGGTCGGCGACGCCGTGGTCCGGCGTATCCACGATCATGATTTCCTCCGCCAGTCCCTCGTAGAAGGCACGGAAATGGGTCTTTGAACGAAGCACGATGATGTCGAAGTCTTCCGGACGCAAGCCGAACACCCCGAACGCATCACCGTCGACCGCGAATGCAAAAGCGCTGACGACACTCACCGACACGCCATCGACGTCGAGCAACGCCGCCATTCCCAGGTCGACAGGCATGCCATGCATGTAGGAGCCCGTCACGCGGTACGATTTCGGGCCTGCCCACTGCACGCGCGCGGTGATGTCCAGCGTCGGCCCCGCCTTCTCGGAGCTGTGGCCGCCGAGCTTCAGCTTCACCAAAGCACCAACGCCGGCTTCGAACGCTTTCCGCGCTGCGGCCGCATCCCAGAGAAATGGCACGGCAGCCCGCGTGACACCGCGCCTCAGCAGCTCCGCCAACAGGTACGTGGAGTCGTTCATTCGGTCTGCGTGCTCGACCAGGACGTAGGGGCGCCGCCGCGTCTTGCGCGTCGTCAGGCCTGAGCACGCCCGGGAAACCGCTGCCTCGGCGGTGTAGACCTCGAAGGGCCTGGAGAGTGCATGCCGCTCGCTCCAGATCCGTTCCGAAAGATGGTCTGCGATCGTCTGGGCGCGCGCGCGGTCGCCGTCGGTGACGCACAGCACCGAAAAGCCCGCATTGTGTGCGTCTGCATAGGAAAAGCCGGCCATCAGCGAAATGTCGGTGTAGCCCTCGCCGTCACGCTCGATGCGCCGGCCTTCCTCGATGAGATCCGCCAAGGGGCGCAGCGCAGTCGCGCTGAAGATCGACGGGACGAGCACGCCCGGCTTGGCGATCGCCCATGTTGGCGAAATCTCTCCACGCAGCGTGCGGAGCATGCAGATGGCGGCACGCCGTCCCGTGTCTCCCGTATCCGTATGCGGCGATTTTCGATAGGCGAACGCCGCGGTCGCGTTTTGCAGCGTATTTGCATCGATGTTGCCATGATAGTCCAGCGCGACGATCAAGGGCTTGTCTTGCCCCAGGGCAGCGCGCACAGCGTCGATGATGAAGCGCTCGGGGTCCGGATAGGAAGCTGTCCAGCACGCCCCGTGGAGGAAGAGCAGCACGCCATCGAGGTCCGACAAGGCGCGGACGCCTTCTGCCATCTCGTCCGCATAGCGTCTGACGGCTTCATCGGTGGCCGGCCCCACCGCGCCGAGCGCCGTGTGGACGAGCGGAGCCAACGCCACGCCTGCCTGTTCGCAGATCTCGATGAAGCCGCCCATCACGGTGTTTGTGCCTCGGAGCTCCTCGACGATGCGATCGCCGCGCAGGGCCACATGCTCGAAATCGTTCCAGGTCGAGACCGCTGGCAGAAAACTCACGGACTCAATATGAAAGCCGGCGATAGCGATCCGAAATGGCCTGTGCATGTCGTGTCTGGGCCCGGAAGGGATTAAAGGCTCATGGACCATGACGTTTCCCTAGACCGAGACGACATGCCGGGCCATCAGGTGCCGCGGAATCGCAAAGATCAGGGCGGCCGCGGCGAACAGCGCGATCGCCAGCAGCGAGACGCCGGCCGTCATGCTGCCCGTCAGTTGGCTCAGGACGCCCAGGACGGCTGGACCAGCAAAGCCCGCGCTGGCCGCGCCGATATTGACCAGTCCGGCCCCACTGGCCGCTGCCGTTCCAGCAAGCACGCGTGAAGGCAAGCTCCAGAACATGGCCAGCGTGCACTGGATGCCGGAGATGCCGATGGTCAGGCACAAGAGAGAGAGCGCCGGCGCGTCTCGCGTCGTCACACTCGCCACCAAGGCGGCGCCGCCAGCGATCAGGGGCGCTGCGGTATGCCAGAGCCTCTCGCCGGTTTTCACCGAGTGGATCGAATTGATCTGCATGGCGCAGGCGGCGATCAGGTAGGGCAGTGCGGTCACGACGCCGATCTGGAAGTTCGTCAACCCGCCGATCGACTTGATCATGCTCGGCATCCAGAAAACGAGGCCGTAATTGCCGAGGTTGTAGAGAAACGACGTCGCGAACAAAATCCACAGAGTGGGCTCACGCAACGCCGGCCACAAGCTCGTTTGCTTGTCCCTTGATTCCTGAGCGAGTTCTCGCTGCACCAGGGCCTTCTCGTCCGGGGTCAACCATGCTGCGTCATCCGGCCGCTCGACGATCGTCCTGATCGAGATCAGCCCAAGCAGGATCGCCGGGAGTCCTTCGAGCAGGAACATCCATTGCCAGCCCTTCAGACCGTAGCCGCCGTGGGTGACGTCCATAATCCATCCGGACAAGGGACCGCCCAGGATCACGCCGAGGGGCAGGGCGAGGAAGAGCAAGGACATCACCCTGCTGAGCCTGAATGAGGGAAACCAGACACTGAAGAAGGCGATCACGGCGGGGAAGAAGGCTGCCTCCGTGATCCCGAGCAAGAACCGAAGTACGTAAAAGCTGGTTTCGTCCCGCGTCAGCAAGGTAGCCATGGAGACGAGCCCCCATGAGATCATTGACGCTGCGATGCACTTCCTCGGGCCATAGAGTTGAACCAGGTAGCCGGCGGGCACCTGCAGCAGGAGATAGCCGATAAAGAACAGGCCTGCACCGAGGCCATAGGCGGCCTCGCTCAGACGCAAATCGTTGACCATGCCGAGCTTGGCGAAGCCGACGTTCACCCGATCCAGGTAGCCAAAGAAGTAGCAGACGAGGATGAGCGGCATGATGCGAAGCACGATCTTCCGGTACGTCGCGTCCGCCTCGGCGACGTGGGGTGATGCAGTGGTGGCGATCGTAACGGGCGACACGAGTTGCTGCTGGATGGGCATCGATGCTACCTGTTCCCTTCGGTCTGGCTAAACCCCAGGATCGTAGAAACCGCCGACTTCGAGGTCCAATGCGGGTTCGCTTGCGACTGATGAGACTTGCGCATGAAAGTCGAGAACGCTGAACTCGAAGCCTTCGTGATCGCGGCAGAGCTGCTGAATTTCCAACGTGCAGCCGAGAAGCTCCATCTGACCCAGCCCGGCTTGTCGCGCCGAATTCAGAAGCTGGAGCAGACGCTGGGCGTCGAACTGTTCAGCCGCACCACCAGGTCGGTGGTCCTCACCGGAGCCGGACGCCACTTCCTTCCGATGGCTCGCCAGCAAATCAACAACCTGAACGGGATGCTTGATTCGATCCGCGAGGTCGCCGAAAGGCGTTACGGCAAGATTCGGGTGGCCAGCATTCCGACCGTGGTCTGCCAGGCCTTTCCGCTCCTGCTGAAGACGTTCACCGAGCGGCATCCGAACGTCGGCGTGCAGGTCTTCGACGGTAACCAGGACTTTGTCGTTCGCCAGGTCCTATCCGGGTTGGCCGAATTCGGGGTCGGCGTGGACCCCGGGCCTGACCCGGATCTGACATTCGTACCGTTGCTGGCGGACCGCTTCGTCCTGGCCGTGCATAAGGACGACGCGCTGGTCGCTCGCCAGGAGATCGCGTTGCAGGAGCTACAGGCGATGCCAAAGGTTCGGCTCATGATTGGGGGGCGCGACAGCGGCAACAGGCTCCTGCTCGAGGTTCTGCTCGGAAATGCGGGCCTGAAGCTGCGGTGGTTCTACGAAGTCGAACACGTCTCCTGCATTCTCGAGCTCCTAGAAGCGGGCGTCGGCTGCGCCATCTTGCCGGCAATGGCCCTGCCGACAAATCTCGGCTCCAATATCCGGGCAGTCCCTATCTCTGCTCCCGAGATCAAGCGGACTGTCGGCGTCATTCGCCACCGGTCCTTGAACATCTCGCCGCTGGCCAGTGAATTTCTCGATCTCGTGACTCGGCAACTTGGTGCCGAGCACGCGCTATAATCATTGTTGCGGACCGAACCACCGCCGAGGACCGGATCATGAACGCTAACGCGCCGGAACCGCCCGTCGCATCTCGTTCCCTGAAAGCCCGCTGCTGCATCGTCGGGGGTGGGCCGGCCGGGATGATGCTCGGCTATCTCCTGGGGCGTGCCGGCATCGATGTCGTGGTGCTGGAGAAGCACGCGGATTTCTTCCGCGATTTTCGTGGCGACACCGTGCATCCCTCGACGCTCCAGGTGATGGACGAGCTCGGCCTGATCGACGGCTTCTTGAAACTGCCGCATCAGCGCCTGCAGACGCTCGACGGCATGTTCGGCGGCACGTCGGTGCGCATCGCCGATCTCCGCCGGCTCGACACCAAATACCCATTCATCGCCTTCATGCCGCAATGGGACTTCTTGAATTTCTTGCGCGAGAGCGGTCAGCGCTTTCCCTCGCTCAAGGTGATGATGAGCACGGAGGCAACCGAATTGATCCGGCGCGGTGAAACGATCGCCGGCGTGCGCGCGACGACGCCGGAGGGCCCGATCGACATCGAGGCAGATTTGACCATTGCCTGCGACGGCCGACATTCGACGGTGCGCCAGCGTGCGGGCCTCGCGGTCGAGGAGATTGGCGCGCCGATGGACGTACTGTGGTTTCGCGCCGGACGGCGGCAGAACGAGACCGAGAACGTGTTCGCACGGGTCGAACCGGGCAAGATGATGGTCACCTTCGATCGCGGCGAGTACTGGCAATGCGCCTATGTCATCGCCAAGGGGCAGTACGAGGCGGTGAAGGCGAGGGGGCTGCAAGCCCTGCTGGATGACGTCGTCCGCATGGCGCCGATCCTTTCATCCGGGATCTCAGACGTGAAGAGCTGGGACGACGTCAAGCTCCTCACCGTTGCGATCAACCGTCTGACGCACTGGACGCGTCCGGGTCTGCTCTGCATCGGTGATGCCGCGCATGCGATGTCGCCGGTCGGCGGTGTCGGCGTCAATCTCGCTGTGCAGGACGCGGTTGCGACCGCAAATCTGCTTGCAGAGAAACTGCGGGCCGGGTGCCCGTCCGAGGATGAGCTCGATGCCGTGCGCCGCCGCCGCACGTTCCCAGTGAAAATGACGCAGGCGATGCAGGTGATCGTACAGAACAACATCATCAGCGGTGCGCTCAGGCCCGGCAATCAGCCGTTCAAGATTCCGCTGGTCGTCCGTCTCGTCACGGCATGGCCATGGCTACAGCAATTTCCTGCGCGCTTCGTCGCGCTCGGTGTACGGCCGGAGCATGTGCATTCGCCGGTCATGCGCGCGTCGTGATCGAGCATCGCGCCCAATGATTCAGTAGGGATAACATCGCGTTAAATCGGGTTTTGTGAGTTGCGTAGCTGCAACAGCGCAACGAGATTCGAGGTGCGCGCGGTTGAATCTCGCGCGCCCATTCCGTTGATTCCAATTTTAGTAAGAACTGTCTGTGAGCGTGCGCCCCATCCGAGGACAAGGGGTTGTACCATGCGTTCCAAGTTGATTGCCGTCTTCACCTGCACCAGCGCGCTCGTCGCAGCCGGTAGCGTTTCAGCCGCCGATCTCGCTGCGCGGCCCTACACGAAGGCGCCGGCCTATATCGAGCCGCTCTTCAACTGGACGGGGTTCTATGTCGGCGGCCACATCGGTGGCGCCTGGACCAACGAGCAGTTCATCAACAGCGCGAACACCACGGCATTCGGCGATCTTTCGCCGGGCGAGGGTTTTCGCCAGCGTGGCTCCGGCCTCATCGGCGGTGCGCAGATTGGCTATAACTGGCAGGCCAGCAATTACGTGTTCGGCCTCGAGGGCACGATCTCCGGGCTCGACAACCACGGCACTGTCAATAACACGGTGTTCGGCGTCGGTCTGGACGATCAGTTCAGCTGGCGCACCAACGTGCTGGCGACGATCGTCGGTCGTGCTGGCTTCGCCGTGCAGAACAACCTGTTCTACATCAAGGGCGGCTACGCCGGCGCAAACAACCGTCTCTCTGTCTCCGACACTGTTGGCGTGGCGACCGGCGCGGGTGGCCAGACTCACTGGGCCAGCGGCTGGACCGTCGGCGCCGGCTGGGAATACGGTATCACCCGCAACTGGATCGTCGGTGTCGAATACAACTACGCCGCCTTCACGAGCCAGACCTATCAGCTCGCCGGCACGGCCGCGGGAACTTACACCTTCGACGCCAAGCCGCGCGACATCCAGTGGGCGGTGGTGCGTGCGAGCTACAAGTTCGACGCGCCCGTCATCGCGCGCTACTGAGACTCAGTCGCTTCGGCAATGGAGCGGAAAGCCCCGGCATCGGCCGGGGCTTTTTGTTTTTTGCACAACAGTTAGGTACGAGCTATTGACCTATCGCAGCTTATTTTACCGCTGAAGTGTTGCTGAATGTTGCCAGCGCGCCACGTCAGCTGAAAAAGCGAAGCGAGGCGGAGCGGCGCCCAGGGTTCCAACTCGTTTGATCGGGTCAAGAAAGCTATCCTTTCTCCTGGAATTAAATTCGCTTTTTCATGAATTTTTTGCAGGGGGAATAAATGAAGTATCGCTTGGGCTGGGCGCTCGCAGCGTCACTCTTCTCCGCAGGAATTGTCGGAACCGCATCGGCGGCAGATATGGCCGTCAAGGCAACACCCGTTCCGCTTCCGGAAGTCTGGACATGGACCGGCTTCTATATCGGAGGCAATTTCGGTGGGGCGTGGTCGGACAACAGACTCGGCTATGACATGCCGTTCACGACGCCGGGCAACATCTTCACGTTCTGTGGTTCACCCGCAGGTGTAGCGGCCCCTGTCCTCGTGGGCGCCAATCCCTTCGACCTCTCGACCAACTGCTCGCGTCCGAGCAGTTTTATTGGGGTGCGCAGATTGGCTACAACTGGCAGATCGGAACTTGGGTCGTCGGTATCGAGGGTGACGGTGCCTGGCAACAACTCATCCAGCACAGCTTCGTCCAGTTTGGGAACAACCCTGCGGCCGGAGCACCCATGGGCACTGTCGCAACGGACACCGCCTATTTCCGCTCTGAGCAGGGTGCTCTCGGCACAGTTCGTGGCCGTATCGGCTATACCGGCGGCAACTGGTTGGTCTACGCAACCGGCGGTCTCGCCGTTGGCGCTGTGAAGCACTCGATGACGGAAGTCCTTGCCCCGGGCGTCGCCTGTCCGGTTGCTCCCTCGGGAACGTGTCGTACGGTCAGCGACGACACGACGCGCGTCGGTTGGACTGTGGGCGCAGGCGCCGAATGGCTGTTCGCGAGGAATTGGTCGGTCGGGGCCGAATACCTCTATGTCGACCTTGGCAGGACGACGCTCACGCTGGCGCCGGCAGGTGGCTTTTTCTTCAATACGAGTACCGCGCGATTTGACGACCGCGAGCACGTGGCACGGGTCAAGATCAACTATCATTTTGGCGGACCGGTGGTCGCCAGATACTGATGTCGGCTTGACGATCGTCTGATGCAAAGCCCCGGCCTTGGCCGGGGCTTTTTTCATGCGTGTCTGGATCTCAAGCCATCACCGAGAAGCCGCCATCGACGGGGATCGCCGCGCCGGTGACGAAGTCGGACGCGGATGATGCCAGGAACACCGCGATGCCGGCGAAGTCGTCGATATGGCCCCAGCGTCCTGCGGGCGTGCGCGCAAGCACGCGCTCGTGCAGCCCGTTGACCTGCTCACGTGCGCCGCGCGTGAGATCGGTGTCGATCCAGCCTGGCAGGATCGCGTTGACCTGGATGTTGTCGCCCGCCCAGGCGTTGGCGCAGGCGCGCGTGAACTGCACGATGCCGCCTTTGCTCGCCGCATAGGCCGGCGCAAAGCTCGCACCGAAGATCGACATCATCGAGCCGATATTGATCACCTTGCCGCGGCCGGACGCCTTCAGCGCCGGATAGGCCGCCTTCGAGCACACGAAGGCGCTGGTGAGATTCGTGTCGATCACCTTGCTCCATTCCTCGAGCTCGAGGTCTTGCGGCGGCTTGCGTATGCTCATGCCGGCATTGTTGACGAGGATGTCGATGCGGCCGAACTCCTTTGCGACATGCGCGACCATCGCCTCGACCGCGGCCTTGTCGGTGACGTCGGTCGCGACTACGATTGCCTTGATGCCGCGCTGGCGGAGATCCTCGACCGCCGCTTTCGACTTCGCTTCGTTGCGTCCAACGACGGCGATGTCGGCGCCGGCATCGGCAAGCCCGCGGGCCATGCCGAGCCCGATGCCGCCATTGCCTCCCGTGACGATCGCGACCTTGCCGTGAAGATCGAACCGGCTGGCTGTCATGCTGTGTCCTTTTCTTGTTTGGTTTCTTCTACTGGCTGCTTTCCCAGATCAGGACCAGTCCGAAACCGGCCATGGCCGCGCCATAGCCGGCCCATTGCAGCTGGTTGACCATGAAGCTCGATCGCGGCCAGGGAAACGTCCCCGTGCCCTGTCCGATCCAGATCAGACCCAGGGCGGTCGCAAACAGGCCTGCGGTCAGCAGAAATCTGCGCATACGGTCCCCTCCGGTTGGTCTGCTTCTGTCGCGCCGCGGCATCGACGATGTCGGCGGTCGCGAGACCGTTGGACCAGACTAGCCGTAGCTTTGGTGTGGAGACAATGGCCGCCGGGCTGACGGAGCAGCGAGGAAGAGGGAGGACACCGTCGCGACGCGCGCAGCGAGGCGATCACGGAGGCTGATTGGGCAGAGATCGAGAAGCCGCTTCGAGATACCCCCAATCGCTGAAAGCAAGCCTGCGGAATTGAGGGCCGCAAAGAAAAAGCCCCGGACGATGCCGGGGCTCTTGAGATCTCGCATCGAGCTCGGATCAGTACTTGATCGGCTCAGTACTTGGCGACCACCGGGCCGGCCCAGTTGAAGCGATAGACCAGCTCGCTGCGCACGCTGTGCTCGCGGAACTTCTGGGACTCGCCGAAGCCGGTGGCGGGGCCGCCGAACCCGGTATAGTCGATGGTGACATTGGCGCGATCGAACTCGGAGTAGCGGTATTCGGTCTTCCAGAACAGTCCGGGCAGGAAGCTCGTCAGAGCATATTCGTCGCCCGTACCGATGAACCAGCCCCCCTTCGTCGCTCCGCCCAGGCTTGCCGTTCCACCCGGGAAGAAGGCGGACGTTAGGGCCGTGCTTTTCCAGTGCGCCTGCGTGTAGCCGCCTGACACGTAGGTCAGCAATTGCGGGAGGACCAGATAACCCACGCGGAGGCCGACAGCCCACTGCTGATCCTGCTTCTGGCTTCCAGTGGAGGGAGGCACGAAGAAACCATCGATCCCGACGTCGCCCTTCACATCCATGAAGTCGTAGTCCGCGAAGCCACCGACCAGCCAGTTGGTTCCCGCGAACTGGTAGTCGCAGCCACCTTGGACGGTACCGAACCAGCCGCGCGCACCGTTCGTGACATTAGGAGTGCTGGTGACCGGCACGAAGGTCGTCGCGTCGTAGGTATTGCTGCGATCGTTGTTGGTCATCGCGCCGCCACCGCCGGCACCGACGTAGCACCCGGTCCAGTTGACAGCCGGAGCAACAGCCACCGGAGCCTTAGTGTAGGGCCGCGCCGCGAGGTCAGCCGCCGAGGCTGCGCCCGTCATTGCCGCGATCGCCGCGAAAGCAAACACAAACTTCTTCATTTCGAATTCCACCCCAGCAAGGGAGCGCGAGTGCCCCGGAAACGATTCAACCGATAGGTCGCTTATAGCCAGTTCCCCGAAGAATGCTGTTGCTGTTCCGACACAACAGCAACGCGTTTCCACGGACTGACATGACGGTTTAGGCTTCGGGCGTCAGGGCGGGGGTGTCCTGACGAGGGTGTGTCACAACGAAAAAGCCCCGGACGATGCCGGGGCTTTTGAAACTCTCGTATCGAGATCAGATCAGTACTTGGCGACCACCGGGCCACCCCAGTTGAAGCGGTAGACCAGCTCGCTGCGCACGCTGTGCTCGCGGAGCTTCTGGGTCGTGTTGACGCCAGTGAAGGTACCGGTCGTGAAATCGTTGATGGGGCTGTTCTGCCTGTCAAACTCGGAGTAGCGATACTCGGTCTTCCAGAACAGGCCGGGCAGGAAGGTGGTCAGCGCGTATTCGTCGCCAGTGCCGATGAACCAGCCGCCCTTGGTGAAGCCGGGCGAGGTGAATGACGGCGTGCCAAACCCGAACGCGGTCAGGTCGGTCGACTTCCAATGCGCCTGAGTGTAACCGCCCGAAACGTAGGTGAGCAATTGCGGCAGAACCAGATAGCCGACGCGAGCGCCCACGGCCCATTGCCAATCCTGCTTCTGTCGGCCGGTGAAGAAGCCCGTGCCCAGAGTGGTGTCACCGTGGATGTCCATGAAATCGTAGTCAGCGAAACCACCAACCACCCAGTTCTGGAACTGGTAGTCGCAACCACCCTGAACCGTGCCAAACCAACCACGCGCACCGTTCGTCTGGTTCGCATTCAAGGCAGCGCCGGTCACGGGATCGACGAGGTTGTTGTCGTTGTTGGTCATCGCGCCGCCGCCGCCGCCGCCGAGATAGCAGCCGGTCCAGCTGGTGACCGGAGCCGCAACCACCGGGGCCTTGGTGTAGGGCCGCGCAGCCAGGTCAGCCGCGGAAGCCGCACCTGTCATCGCAACGACCGCCGTCAGAGCGAGTACAATCTTATTCATATCCAAATCCCCAACTTTGGTCTGCGTGCCAAGGCGCGAGCGCCGTTCCAAGTCAAATCTGATGTCCGGACTATAGCCGGTTCATGTCGAAAAGCTGTTGCGGCGCAGACACAACCGCCGGAAAACCCTCCGCAGTTGTACGGAGGACACACTTCGTTCGGGGTCTCCGGTCGCAGCGGATTTTGTCGCTGGATCAGTAGCTTAGGAAGGGAGGCGGCCTCGCGCTTCCGGCATCTCCTTCCCGGCGACGTCGGCTTCGTTCGAAAGCAGCGCAAACCGTGCCTCCGCCTTGGCGTCCAATGAGTCGCTCGACCGAATCGGGCCGCCGATCCCGTCGTTTCGCGAGGGCTAATACCTTGCCGCGACCGGCGGCCCATGCTCTGAGCGTGGAACCAAGGTTGCATCATCCAGAGAAGTTGTGATATTTCATAGACATAGCCGGAATTAAGTCCGGCTATGGACGTCGACGGGCCGCTCTAGACTAGACGTCGAGCAGGTCCTCGCTGGCGAATTCGGCTTTGTCCGAAATGAAGGCAAACCGCGCCTCCGCCTTGGTGCCCATGAGTCGCTCAACCGAATCGGCTGTGGTGTCGCGATCGTCGGCAAGCAGGACCACCTTGAGGAGCGTCCGCCGGGCCGGGTCCATTGTGGTTTCCTTGAGCTGCGCCGGCATCATCTCGCCGAGACCTTTGAAGCGGTTCACCTCGACCTTGGCGTTGGCATTGAACTCGCTCTTGAGCAGCACTTCCTTGTGGGCATCGTCGCGGGCGTAGACCGACTTGGAACCGTGCGTCAGCTTGTAGAGCGGCGGCACTGCAAGGAAGAGGTGGCCCTCGTCGATCAGTCGCGGCATCTGCCGGTAGAAAAAGGTGATCAGCAGCGAGGCGATATGGGCGCCGTCGACGTCGGCGTCGGTCATGATGATGATGCGCTGATAGCGCAGATCCTCTTCGCGATATTGCGCGAGCGTACCGGAGCCGATCGCCTGTACGAGGTCGGCGAGCTGGGCATTTGCCGTCAGCTTGTCCTTGCCGGCAGAGGCGACGTTGAGGATCTTGCCGCGCAGCGGCAGCACGGCCTGGGTCTTGCGGTCGCGCGCCTGCTTGGCGCTGCCGCCGGCCGAGTCGCCCTCGACGATGAAGAGCTCGGAGCCTTCCGTGCCCGCATCGGTGCAGTCGGCGAGCTTGCCGGGCAGGCGCAGCTTCTTGCCGGCGGTTTTGCGCGCGGTTTCCTTTTCCTGGCGACGGCGCAGTCTCTCCTCGGCGCGATCGATCACGAAGTCGAGCAGCCTGTTGGCCTGGTTCGGATTGCCGGAGAGCCAGTGGTCGAACGGATCCTTCATCGCCTGCTCGACGATGCGCTGCGCTTCGGCGGTGGCGAGACGATCCTTGGTCTGGCCCTGGAATTCCGGCTCGCGCACGAACACCGAGAGCATCACGGCCGCGCCTACCATCACGTCTTCCGAGGTGACGGAGGCCGCGCGCTTGCCTTGGCCGACGCGCTCAGCGTGGTCCTTCAGGCCACGCAGCAGCGCGCTGCGCAAGCCGGATTCGTGCGTGCCGCCATCGGGCGTTGGCACGGTGTTGGTGTAGGAGGACAGGAAGCCGTCGGCGTCAGCAGTCCATGCCACAGCCCATTCGCAGGCGCCGTGCGCGCCGTTGCGGCCCGACTTGCCGGAGAAGATGTCGGGATGCACCAGCGTGTCGGCATGGATCGCGGCGGCGAGATAGTCCTTCAACCCACCGGGGAAGTGGAACGTCGCTTCCGCCGGCACGTCCTCGACACCCTTCAGGAGCTCGGGCGCGCAATTCCAGCGGATCTCGACGCCGCCGAACAGATAGGCTTTCGAACGCGTCATCTTGAACAGGCGCTGCGGCTTGAACGCCGCCTTGGCGCCAAAGATGTCGGTGTCGGGCTTGAAACGCACGCGCGTGCCGCGGCGGTTGCTGACCTTTCCGAGATCCTCGAGCTTGCCCTTCGGGTGCCCACGCTCGAACGTCATGCGATGGAGTTTTTGGCTGCGCGCCACCTCGACCTCGAGGCGCGAGGAGAGGGCATTGACGACGGAGATACCGACGCCATGCAGACCGCCCGAGGTCTCGTAGACCTTGGAGTCGAACTTGCCGCCCGAATGCAGCGTGCACATGATGACTTCGAGCGCCGACTTCTTCGGGAATTTTGGATGCGGATCGACCGGGATGCCGCGGCCGTTATCGGTGACCGTGAGAAAACCGTCCGCGCTCAGGTCGACCTCGATGAAGGTCGCGTGCCCGGCAAGCGCCTCGTCCATCGAGTTGTCGATGACCTCGGCAAAGAGGTGGTGCAACGCCTTCTCGTCGGTGCCGCCGATATACATGCCGGGCCGGCGCCGGACCGGTTCCAGGCCTTCGAGGACCTCGATGTCGGCTGCGGTGTAACCGGCTTCCCCGCCGCTCGCGCGCGAGGCCGCCTTGGCGGGGGCGCGGGGCTTTGGCTCAGAGCCGCCGAACAGGTCATCTTTTGCTTTGGTTTTCAATTGCTTGGACATATGTCTTGATGCGTTTTGAGGGCCGCGGAGGCGGCGAATCGGTTAGGCCGACTATGCCACGGCTGGCCTGAAAAAGTGACCGTTGCACCGGTCGCAGGTGTCGTTGCGGGCCAATCCCGGCGATTTTACGCCACCCGGGCCCTTTGTTCCCGGCAATTTGACATCGTGGCTCCTCCCGAGCCGGTCTTTGTGACTTGATGTCACGCAAGGCGTTGGCTTACCAGTCCTTTTCACGATCCAGGACGCGCGGTGGGGCGGGGAAGGCATTTTTGGCAATGGAGCAGTATGCGCACGCACTGGCCGACTTCGTGCGTGTTCACCAGGTCTGGGCGGCACCGATCGTGTTCCTTCTGGCATTCGGTGAATCGCTCGCCTTCATCTCGCTACTGATCCCGGCCTGGGGCGCGCTGGTTGCGATCGGCGCCCTGATCGGAGTGAGCGGCATCAGCTTCTATCCGGTGTGGATTGCGGGTGCGATCGGGGCAGCCCTCGGCGACTGGGTCTCATACTGGTTCGGCTTCCGCTACAAGGAGCAGGTCGCGCAGATGTGGCCGTTGTCGCGCTATCCGGAAATCCTGCCGCGCGGGGAGGCCTTCGTGCGGAGCTGGGGCGTGCCGAGCATCTTCATCGGCCGCTTCTTCGGCCCCTTGCGCGCCTCCGTGCCGCTCGCCGCCGGCATTTTCGAAATGCCGTATTGGAGCTTTCAGGCTGCCAACTTTGTCTCGGCCCTGATCTGGGCGGCGGCGCTGCTGTTGTTCGGTGATGTGATGGCCAAGATCATGGAGTGGATCTTGCGGCTGGTGTGAACGAGGCGGCTGGTGTGAACGAGCTGGCTCGTGAGCAAATCGGACCATCGGGACCGGAGAAACTTAAAAAACGTTCTTTCTGGGAGTGCCGCCGGTAATCTTCGCTTGCTAGTTGAGCTGCGGAATTGATCGGCCGAGCGCTCAACAGATGATCGTACGAATTTATTCAGCATTCCTGGCGGTATTGCTCCTCCTGTCGCCAAACATGAAATCGTATGCCGCGGAAGCATCAAGCTCGGACGCGAGGCCCGGCTGGATCGATCCGGGTTGGCGGCGAACGTTGGCCCGTCATACCATTACATTCGACGAGACCGGGCTGAGCAACGAGGTCTTCGAATTCGAGATCAAGGCGCTGGACGAGAAGGGCGCCGAGGCGATCGCGCAGCAGAGCTTTCAGTACAACAGCTATTTTGACGAATTGTCGTCAACGGAGCTTGCCACCCACAAGGCAGATGGCAGCGTGGCCGCGGTCGACGAGCGGGCCATTCGCGATCAACCGGCCTCGACAGATTCCTCTTCGCCCTATTTCGACGAGGTCCGCAACAGGATCATCGCCTTTCCGCACGTTGCGCCCGGCGACAGCATCCGCGGGCGTCTGGTTTACAAGACAAAGCAGGCGAGATTTCCAGGCGAGTTCGCGCGCGTCTGGAGCGAGCCGGCAGGCCAACCGCCGGAAGTGCTCGAAGTGATCGTGGACGGTCCGTCATCCAGGCCGCTGCGGATCGCGCTGCGCAATGTCGAGCACTCGGAAGAGAGGATCAACGATCGCATCGTTCATCGCGGGCGCTTTCGGCAAGACACGCCGAGGCCCGGCCAGATCGACGATGAGACTCTCTCATACGCCGCGCGTTTCGAGGTGAGCACATTTGCCGACTATTCCGCTTTCGCGGCGGCGCTGAACGCCCGCAACGCGCCCATGGCAAGACCGGACGAGAAGATCACGAGACTTTCGCGGGAGATCGCAGGCGATGCCATGGACTCGCGCGCGAAAATCGAGCGCATCTATAATTGGGTCGCGCGCAACATCCGCTATGTCGGAATTGGGCTTGAGGACGGCGGCTGGACGTCGCAGCCGGCCGTGGCCGTGCTTGCGTCGCGCTACGGCGATTGCAAGGCGCACGCGACGCTGTTCAAGGCGTTGCTCGCTGCCCAAGGCATAGAGGCCAATCTCGTCGCGGTGAACTCTGACGCAAGGTATACGCTCACCGAAATTGCTACGCCGAATTTCGATCACGCGATCGCCTATGTCCCGGAGATCGATCAATATCTCGACCCGACCGCCTCACTCTTCGCCTTCGGCTCACTGCCGCCGGATCTCGCGGGCAAGCCGGTCCTCAACATCGACAAGGGCACCTTGGGACGCATCCCGATGAGCGACCCGGCACGCTTCCGGCTCTCTGCGGAGACGGACTACGTCCTCGATCGCGACGGCAAACGCGAAGCACGGTCGATCCTGTCCGGCACGGGCGTCGGCGCGCAACTCGGACGTGTGGTCGCACAGGGATTGGATGATGCAGACCGGCGGATGACCGCCAAGCGCCTGATCGAGCAGGCCGGCCTGACCGGCAGCGGCGACTACACCTATCCAAATCCCCGCGACCTCTCGGACAACTACGCGATCACATCGACGTTTCAGATCAGCAAGGCCGTCGATCTCGATCGGCCCGCGCGCGTCAGGATGTTGCCGTTGACTGATCCAAGGCGGCCGCTGCTGCGGTTGGCTGCCCGCCAGACGAACGGCCGGCCGTTTGTTTGCCGGCCGATGGAATATCGCGAGACCGCTTCGCTGGCGGTCCCCGAGAACATCTTCTTCTACGAGAAACCGGCACCCGTCGACTATTCGGCCACGTTCGAGGGGCGGACGGGTTATGGAGCCGTCCATGGCCGGATCGACGTCAGCGGCACGATTGACGTCGATGGCCGAACCATTCGCTCCAACGCCGTTTTTCGCCTGACGTTCGATGCGCCGGTCTGCCCGGCGAAGTTTGCCCAGGCGATCGAGAAGGGGTTTGATAAGCTCGACGAGTTCAAATACGGGCTGATCGGGCTGACCCCGAAAGAGGGAGCCTCCGTCGTCGATGTCGGCGCCGACTTCAGGGACGGCGTGAGCGCATATCTCGCTCATGATTTTGTGGGCGCGATGGAGCGATTGAAGCCGCTGGCCGAAATGGGCAGCGCACGTGCGCAGTCCTATCTGGGGGTGATGTACCGGGACGGGAGCGGAACAAAGCGCGACGGCGCGGAGGCGATCAAATGGTTTCGCCTGTCGGCCGAACGGGGCGACGCGTACGGACAGGCGAATCTGGCTTACGTCTACGAGATCGGCCTCGGGACGGCTCGGGACGAGAAGCAGGCAGCCGACTGGTACGCCAAGGCCGCAGATCAGGGCAACGCCTATAGCCAGTCCCGCCTTGCAGCCATGTACCGGGACGGACGCGGTGTTCCCCAGGACTATGCTTTGGCCGTCGATCTGTTTTCGAGGGCCGCTGAACAGGGATTGACGTTCGCGCAGACGAACCTCGGCCTCCTGCACATCAAGGGCGAAGGCGTGCCGCAAGATTTCACCAAGGGCATATCGCTGCTGCGCAAGGCCGCCGAGCAGAACGACGGGTTGGCTCAATACAATTTGGGTTGGGCATATGAGAGCGGCACGGGCGTGGCCAAGGATACTCGGCAGGCGATCAAATGGTACAGCAAGGCATCCGATCTCGGGAACGAGCAGGCAAGCGCTCACTTGTACGAGTTGACCCGGGGAGGCTCCTTTTGGGAGGCGCTCTTCGGCCGTCTCGGCATGGCCAGATGGTAACGACGGCGATGTGACGCTAGCCGTTTGCGATCGCCGGTCACGCCGGATCCACGCTCCGGCGGCCCCGAACGACAGTTCCAAACCTTGACGTCCAGCCGATATGGCCTTATAGCGGCGCGCCATGATCAACGCTGCGACCATTCTGTTCGCCCGTCGCCGCCGCCGCACTTTAGCGGTTTGGGCGGTCGATCGCGTTTGAGATCATCGCCTTTGCCGCTGGATCCGATCCGCGGCATTCTCTCTCCTGTCAGCGCGATCTGATCCGGCGGCCCCTACAAGGAGCCCCAGCAGGAGACCACGATGTATACACCGCCCTTTTTCAAGCAGGACCGCGCCGCGAGCCTCAAGCTTGCGGACGAGCGCGGCTTCGGCACCATCTGCGCGTGGGACGGCACCAGGCCGATCGCGTCACAATTGCCGTTCTATGTGAGCTACGCCGCCGACGGCACGCCGCACGCCGCCTTTCATGTTGCCCGTCACAATCCGCTGGTAAAACTTGCGGACGGGGCGACGTCCTGGCTGCTCGCGGTCAATGGTCCGGATGCCTATGTATCGCCGGACTGGTACGTCTCGCCGGACCAGGTGCCGACCTGGCTCTACCAGTCGGTGCATCTGACCGGGCCCGTGCGGGTCTTGTCGGACGTGGAGCTCAGCGTGCAGATCGACACGCTCAGTGCCAAGTTCGAGGAGTGGCTGCTGCCGAAGAAGCCATGGACCTCGGCGAAGATGGCAGCGGGGCGACTCGAGGCGATGAAGAAGGCGATCGTGGGTCTGGTCATGACGGTTGAAGAGGTCGAAGGCAGCTTCAAGCTCAACCAGCACAAGTCCGAAGCCGACTTCGCCGCGATCGCAAATGCGCTCGGCGATGGCGATGCCGACGCGAAAGCGATTTCACGATTGATGCGGCAGACGCGGCCGCAAATCTTCACTGATCAAGTCATTGCAGATGACACGAACAAGCTCGAAAGGAGCGCGACATGAGCCTCGCTGAGACCAAACAAGCCCCGACGGTCGGTGCTGCCACCAAGAAGCCGGTCGTCTTCGTCGACGGCGGCTCCGGCACGACCGGCCTTGGCATCAACGAGCGGCTCAAGCTGCAGGGCGACGTCGCAGTGAAGACGATTGCCGACGACAAGCGCAAGGATCCCGCGGCCAAGAAGGCGCTGATGGAGGAGGTCGATCTCGTCATTCTCTGCCTGCCCGACGACGCCGCGAAGGAGACGGTCGCGCTGGTCGACGGCATGGGCGCCGCGGCTCCGAAAGTGCTGGACGCCTCGACCGCGTATCGTGTCGCGCCCGACTGGGCCTACGGATTTGCCGAGCTCACGCCCGATCAGGCTGGCAAGATCAAGGCCGCCAAAAAGGTCTCGAATCCCGGCTGCTATCCGACCGGCGCGATCGCGCTGCTGCGGCCGATCGTCGATGCCGGCCTCTTGCCACAGGACTATCCCGTCACCGTCAACGCGGTGAGCGGCTATTCCGGCGGGGGCAAGTCGATGATCGCGAGCTTCGAGGACGGCAGCGCACCATCCTTCGAGCTCTACGGCCTCGGCTTCGAGCACAAGCATCTGCCGGAGATGCAGCTCTATTCGAACCTGACGCGGCGGCCGATCTTCATTCCCTCGGTCGGCAACTACCGGCAGGGCATGCTGGTCTCGGTGCCGCTCCAGCTCGACACGCTGCCGGGCAAGCCTGGCGGAGCCGATCTGCAGGCCGCGCTCGCCAAGCGCTACGCCGGCTCGAAATACGTCTCGGTGATGCCGCTTCAAAACGAAGCAACCAAGGCGGGGCGGATCGAGCCGGAGGCGCTCAACGAGACCAACCAGCTCGAGCTCTACGTCTTCGCCAGCGACAAGTACCACCAGGCGGTGCTGGTCGCGCGCCTCGACAATCTCGGCAAGGGCGCCTCGGGTGCGGCCGTGCAGAACATGCGGCTGATGCTGGGATTGCCGGAGGAGTAGGGATTGTCGTCATTCCGGGGCGCGCACAGCGCGAACCCGGAATCTCGAGATTCCGGGTTCGGTGCTGCGCACCGCCCCGGAATGACGTCGCAACGGTCGTTCGATCAGAGCAACTGGAAGATCGCCAGCGCCAGCACGGCCTGGGCGATGAAACCGACGGTGAACGCGAGGGTGCGGAACACCGGAAGTCCCAGCGCGTAGACGATCAGATGCGCGACGCGGGCCCAGAAGTAGACGGCGCAGGCCAGCACCGTCCATTTGCTCGAGTAGTCGATCGCGTTCAGGATCAGCACCAGCGGTGCAAAGATCACGAGGTTCTCGACCGCGTTGTCATGCGCGAACATCAGCCGGTTCGCCCATTCGGCATGCGGCTTGTCGCCCCGCGAGGGATTGGCCATCGCGCCCGAGAGGCCGCGGACCTGGCAGCGGTTGATGATGTAGGGGATCCAGAGGATGCCGGTCAGGATCACCGTCAAGGTCAGCCAGAACAATTCGCGCGTCATAGTCCGATCCCCACTTTATTCGCCGTGTCGAAGAGGGAGCTTATACAAAAGCGCGAAAGATTCCGCTACGCGCGAACGCGGACGTAGCTGCCGGGTGCGTCCTCGATCGGCGGCACCGCCGCACTGCCGACGGGACGCGCCGGCACCTCCTCGGGGTCGAGCCCACCCAGCCATTCGCGCCAGTCCGGCCACCACGAGCCCTTGTGCTCCTCTGCGCCCTTCATCCACTGCGCGACGTTGACGTCCTTGATGTTGTCATTGGTCCAGTACTGGTACTTGTTCGAAGCAGGCGGGTTGACGACGCCAGCGATGTGGCCCGAGCCCGACAGCACATATTTCACCGGACCGCCAAAGAACTGCGAGCCGTAGAGCACCGATTCGGCCGGCGCAATGTGGTCCTCGCGGGTGGCGAGATTGTAGACGGGCACCTTGACCTTGGAGAGGTCGAGCAGCGTGTTGTCGAGCACCATGCTGCCCGTCGACAGCCGGTTCTCCAGGTAGCAGTTGCGCAAGTAATAGGAATGGTTCGCCGCCGTCATGCGGGTTGCGTCCGAATTCCAGTGCAGGAGGTCGAAGGCGCTCGGCTGCTGGCCCTTCAGATAGTTGCTGACGACATAGGACCAGATCAGGTCGTTGGAGCGGAGCATGTTGAAGGCCATCGCCATCTTGGAGCCTTCGAGCACACCGGCGGTCTTCATGTCGTGTTCGAGCGCCGAGATCTGGTTCTCGTCGACGAAAACGAGCAAATCGCCGGCATGGGTGAAGTCGACCTGCGCCGCGAAGAACGTCGCCGAAGCAACGCGCTGGCGGCGCTTCTCGGCAAGCCAGGCCAGCGTGGTCGCGAGCATCGTGCCGCCGACGCAATAGCCCGCGGTGTGCACCTTCATCTCGCCGGTCGCCCGCTCGATCACGTCCATCGCCTTGAGCGGGCCTTCCTTCATGTAGTCTTCCCAGCTCTTGTCGCCGAGCCGCTTGTCCGGATTGACCCAGGAGATCACGAACACCGTGATGCCCTGATCGACGCACCATTTGATGTAGGATTTTTCCGGCTTGAGATCGAGAATGTAGAACTTGTTGATCCAGGGCGGCACGATCAGGAGCGGTGTGCGCAGCACCTTCTCGGTGGTGGGCTCATACTGGATGAGCTGCATCATCTCGTTCTGGTAGATCACCTTGCCGGGCGTCGTCGCCATGTTGACGCCAAGCTCGAGATTGTCCGGATTGGACTGGCGGATCTTCAGCATGCCCTTGCCGGCCGCGATGTCCTCGGAAAGCATTTGCAGGCCACGCGCCAGATTGTCGCCGGAGCTTGCGACCGTCTCGCGCAGCACCTCCGGATTGGTCAGCACGAAATTCGACGGCGACAGCGCGTTGGTGAGCTGCTGCATGTAGAACTCCGCCTTGCGGCGGGTGTGCGGATCGAGGCCGTCGGCGTCGTCAACCAGTTCATGCGCGCGCTTGGTGGTGAGCAGATAGAGCTGCATCATGAAATCGAAGAACTGGTTCGATTTCCATTCCGGATCGGCGAAGCGCTTGTCGCGGGGCGAGGGCACGATCGCGGGCGGCGCGTCCTCGCCGGCCATGCGCCGGGCCGCCGAGCCCCAGAGGTCGAGATAGTCCTTGGCAAGCCGCGTCTGGAGCTCCGAGGACCGTGCGTTATCTGACAGCCAGTATTGAGCGACCGCAGTGAACGTCTTGACCATCTCGGTCAGTTCGGGCGGCGGCCGGTCTTGGACCTCGCCGGTTTCGCGCGGCTTGAGATAGGCGGCAAGCGCCTTGCCTCCGCTTTCCATCGCCCGCGCGACGTTCATCGCGAAGGCTTCCGCATCGAACGTCTTCTCGGGTGTGGGCGTTTCGGTCGTGACGGTACTCATGACGAGAACAGTAACGATTCAAACCGCGTTCGTCACCGCGAAGCTCGCACCATCTAGGGTTAATCGTGCGCGAACATGTGCTGCACTGCGATATAGTTCTTGGTTCTGTCACAATCAGGGTTCACCACGGCGTCAGGGGCCTTGGATGTGGTCGGCTCACGCCATTGAGGGCAGCAATGGTTTGAGCTGAGGCTGGCTGTTGGAGTAAGCTCCACCGGCCGTGCTGTTGGGACGAGTAGGGGATTCCCAGTGTTGGCGTTGAGGGACCGACAGACGAGGCGGCTTGCGCCGTGCGCGCTGCTCATCATTGCGTTTACGCTCGGCGGATGTTCAAGCCAGATTGCTGACTTGACGCCCGCTGACACGCAGCCGCATCCGAAAGAGGCGGGTGGCTATCTGCCGGTGCATGATCTGCCGCCGGCGCGCGACGAGGCGGTGATCCCGCCGGATCAGCGCGCCAAGATCGAAGCCGAGCTGGCCGCCGCGCGCGACCGCCAGGCCGCGGCGGCGGCCAAGGATGCGAACGGCAAGTAATTCCGATCCAAGTAGCCCCGAGCTTAAGCAACCCCCGCGCCAACGTAATCGCTGGCGCGTCCGCGTCTCCGTGCTAAAAGACCTCATTCAGCCGAAAGTCAGGGTGAGGGAGTTCAGTCCCTGCCTTAAGGATCTTGTTCTAAGCATTTGATTTGGAGCGATTTTCAGGCAGGGTCCGGTATCCTCTCGATTGTAGTGTCGAGGCCGCCCGATTCTGCCCTGGCCGGTTGCTCGGAGCCTGGAACCCATGGAAGAATTTTACCGTATCCGCCGTCTGCCGCCTTACGTATTCGAACAGGTCAACCGGGCCAAGGCGGCCGCGCGGAACGCCGGCGCCGACATCATCGACCTCGGCATGGGCAACCCGGACCTGCCGGCCCCGCCGCATGTGCTGGAGAAGCTCAAGGAGACCCTCGGCAAGCCGCGCACCGATCGCTACTCCGCCTCGCGCGGCATCCCCGGCTTGCGCAAGGCGCAGGCGGGCTATTACGCCCGCCGCTTCGGTGTGAAGCTCAATCCGGACACCCAGATCGTCGCGACGCTGGGTTCGAAGGAGGGCTTCGCCAACGTCGCGCAGGCGATCACCGCGCCGGGCGACGTCATCCTCTGTCCCAATCCGAGCTATCCGATTCACGCCTTCGGCTTTTTGATGGCGGGCGGTGTCATCCGCTCGGTGCCGTCGGAGCCGACCCCGCAGTTCTTCGAAGCGGTCGAGCGGGCCATCGTCCACTCGATCCCGAAGCCGCTCGCACTCGTCGTCTGCTATCCTTCGAACCCGACGGCCTATGTCGCGAGCCTCGACTTCTACAAGGACCTCGTCGCCTTCGCGAAGAAGCATGAGATCCTGATTCTGTCCGATCTCGCTTACGCCGAGGTCTATTTCGACGAGAACAACCCGCCGCCCTCCGTGCTCCAGGTGCCCGGCGCGATGGACGTCACCGTCGAGTTCACCTCGATGTCGAAGACCTATTCGATGGCCGGCTGGCGCATGGGCTTTGCGGTCGGCAACGAGCGCGTCATCGCAGCGCTTGCCCGCGTGAAGTCCTATCTCGATTACGGCGCGTTCACGCCGGTTCAGGTTGCCGCGACCGCGGCGCTGAACGGCCCCGATGATTGCATCAAGGAGATGCGCGACACCTATCGCAAGCGCCGCGACGCGCTGGTGGAGTCGTTCGGCCGCGCGGGCTGGGAGATCCCGCCGCCGGACGCGTCGATGTTCGCATGGGCGCCGCTGCCGGAAGCCTTCCGCAGCGTCGGCAGCATGGAGTTCGCGACCCTGATGGTCGAGAAATCCGGCGTGGTGGTATCGCCCGGCGTCGGCTTCGGCGAGCATGGTGAAGGATATGTCCGCATCGCCATGGTGGAAAACGAGCAACGGATCAGGCAGGCCGCGCGCGGCCTGCGCCGCTTCCTTGAAAGCGGCATCGAAACGTTGCACAACGTGGTTCCGCTCGCCAATCGGCGTTAATTCCTTCCGGCAGGTTTTCGAAGCATTATGGTCGCACCCCTGAAAGTGGGTATCGCGGGGCTCGGCACTGTGGGCGCCGAAGTTGTCCGCTTGATTGAAACCCAGGCCCGCGTGCTCGCGGGCCGCAGCGGCCGTGGCATTCGCGTCGTCGCCGTCACCGCGCGCTCCAAGGCGAAGAAGCGCGGCATCGATCTGCGCGGCGTCGAATGGGCCAAGGATCCGCTCGCGCTCGCTACCCATCCTGGTATCGACTGCTTCGTCGAGCTGATGGGCGGTGCAAGCGACCCCGCGCTCTCTGCGGTCGAGGCGGCGCTGAGCGCCGGGAAGTCCGTCGTCACCGCCAACAAGGCGCTCCTTGCCAAGCACGGCATCAAGCTGGCGAAAGCCGCCGAAAAGCACGGCGGTGCGCTGAATTTCGAGGCAGCCGTCGGCGCCGCGATTCCCGTCATCAAAACGTTGCGTGAAGGTCTCGCCGGAACCGGTATCAACCGCGTCTACGGCATCCTCAACGGCACCTGCAACTACATCCTGACACGGATGGAGCAGGAGGGCCTGTCGTTCGCCGAATGCCTGAAGGATGCGCAGCGGCTCGGCTATGCTGAGGCCAATCCATCCTTCGACGTCGACGGCCACGATACCGCGCAGAAGCTCGCGATCCTGGCGAGCCTCGCCTTCGGCACGAAAGTTGCTCAAAGCGCGGTGTATGTCGAAGGCATCTCCTCGATCGCTCCGGAAGATCTTCGCGCGGCCGCCGATCTCGGTTACCGCGTCAAGCTGCTCGGCGTTGCCGTTCGCACTGCCAAGGGCATCGAGCAGCGCGTGCATCCGACCATGGTTCCAAAGTCGTCCTCGATTGCGCAGGTGATGGGCGTCACCAATGCGGTCACGATAGATGGCGAGGGCATTCCGCCGATCACGTTGGTCGGCCCCGGTGCGGGCGGTGCCGCGACGGCCTCTGCCGTGGTCGCCGACATCGCCGACGTAGCGCGCGGCATTCGCGCCAATCCGTTCGGCCGGCCGGTCGCGCAATTGCAGGATACCAGCAAGGCGCCGATGGAGCGGCACGAGGGCGGCTATTACATCCGCCTGCTGGCGCGTGATTTCCCGGGCACTGCGGCTGCGATCGCCACGAGGCTCGCCGAGCAGAAGATCTCGATCGAATCCATCGTGCAGCGCCATCCCAATGGCGGCCCCGCGCAGACCGGCGGCAAGGCTGTGCCCGTGCCCGTCATCCTGATCACCTATGCGACCCATGAGGACGCCGTCCGCCGCGCGCTTGCCGCTGTTCAGCACGACAAGGTGATTAGCGGACGGCCGCAGGTGATCCGGATCGAGAAGAACTAGAGCATGATCCGGACCCGGATGGCCGCATTAGCGCAAAGCGTGCAGCGGTTTTCCGATAAGATCATGCTCAAACAAAGAGCGGTTCGAACCGAACCGACGCGTCACGAATTGATGCGGACAGATGTCCGCTTGGGCTAGGTTTTGAAGGAGTGAGCCAATGTCGACCCATATTGAAGTCCCCCCGCATGCCTTGCTCGAGCGCATTCTCACGCTGGAGATCGTGCGGGTGACGGAACGGGCGGCGGTGTCCTCGGCGCGATTGCGCGGCCACGGCAACGAGAAGCAGGCCGACCAGGCCGCGGTCGACGCGATGCGGCGCGAGCTCAACAAGCTGCCGATCCAGGGCACCATCGTGATCGGCGAGGGCGAGCGCGACGAGGCTCCGATGCTCTATATCGGCGAGCAGGTCGGCCTCAAGGCTGGCCCCCAGGTCGACATCGCGGTCGACCCGCTCGAGGGCACCACACTGTGCGCCAAGAACATGCCGGGTTCGATCGCCACCATGGCGATGGCCGATGGCGGCACGCTCCTGCACGCGCCCGACGTCTACATGCAGAAGCTCGCGATCGGTCCCGGCTACGACAAGGGCGTCGTCGAGCTCGATGCCTCGCCGGCCGATAACGTCCGTCGTCTCGCCAAGGCCAAGGGCGTCAAGCCGGAAGGCATCACCGTCCTCGTGCTCGATCGTCCGCGCCACGCCGACATCATCCAGGGTGTGCGCTCGACCGGCGCTGCCGTGCGCCTCATCACGGACGGCGACGTCGCCGGCGTGATCCACTGCGCCGACCCCGATAATACCGGCGTCGACATGTATCTCGGCACTGGCGGCGCGCCGGAAGGCGTGCTCGCCGCCGTGGCGCTGCGCTGCATCGGCGGCCAGATGCAGTGCCGCCTGATCCTTGACTCCGACGAGAAGCGCGAGCGCGCCGCCAAGATGGGCGTCAACGATCCCAAGATGATCTACGGCATCGAGGACATGGCGCGCGGCGACTGCCTGTTCGCCGCCACCGGCGTCACCACCGGCTCGCTGCTCTCGGGCGTCAAGTTCCGCAAGGACGGCGTGATCGAGACCGAGACCGTCGTGATGCGCTCGGTCACCGGCACCGTGCGCTACATCAAGGCCGAGCACCGGCAGCTCGAGAAGTTCCATCTGGACTGAGCAAGGCAACAACAACTGCCGTCATTCCGGGGCGCGACGCAGTCGCGAGCCCGGAATGAGAGCGAGGAGGGAAGCGCACATGTCCGATCTCTCCGCCGTCAAAGCCCTCGTCTTCGACGTGTTCGGCACGGTCGTCGACTGGCGCACCAGCCTGATCACCGACTTCATGTGGTGGGCCAAGGGCCGCGGCGTCACTGCCGACTGGACCGCGCTGGTCGATGGATGGCGGGGGATGTACGTCGCCTCGATGGACGACGTGCGCAAGCACCCCGAGCGCGGCTATGTCATCCTCGACGACTTGCATCGCCGCTCGCTGGAGAAGCTGGTCGAGAAGTTCGCGATCAAGGGCCTTAACGAAGCCGATCTCGATTACCTCACCAAGGGCTGGCATCGCCTCCACCCCTGGCCCGACAGCGTCGCCGGCCTGACGCGGCTCAAGACAAAATTCGTGATCTCGCCGCTTTCGAACGGCAACGTCGCGCTGCTCACCAACATGGCGAAGTTCGCTGGCCTGCCCTGGGACCTCGTGATGTCCGCCGAGCTGTTCGAGCACTACAAGCCCGATCCCGAAACCTATCTCGGCGCCGCGCGCCTCCTCGGCCTCAAGCCGGAGGAGGTGATGATGGTCGCCGCCCACAACGGCGATCTTGCGGCTGCGCAGGAGAATGGCCTCAAGACCGCGTTCGTGGCACGGCCGACCGAATACGGCCCCCATCAAAAGGTCGACTTTGAAGCCACCGGCAAGTGGGACATCGTCGCCAAGGACTTTGGCGGGATCGCCGATCGGTTGGGGTGCTAAAGCGGGATGGCCAACGGCGCACCTTGGTTGGCGCGATCAGGGAGCCACACCTCATTCGCTCCGGCGGTTCCGTATCGCCCGATAGACCGAGGCGCCCTCCAGCGCGTCAAGCTGGACGGCCATGGTCCGCCATTGGTCAGCCAACTCCCGGAGAGTGTACGCCGTCAGGCGATCGGAGGCCCTGCTGGCCATCTCCTCGCATTGGTCGGCTTTCATCTTCATTTCATCGGCGCGCAACATGAGTGGCAATGAACGGGCGCAAACAGCGTTCCAAAATTGCCAGTTGAGATGACCATGAGCAAGACAGTCCCAGAACGGTATCGGCACCTTCGGACGTTTGCGTTCGGCGACAGTCCTGCGCTCGCCGATGCATTGCTCGAACTGGTCATCAAGGGCATCAAGACCGCAACTTGCAGCACCGAAGACGAGCCGAACACCTCGACGCCCGGTGAGCGTTGGGTCGTGCTCGACGGACGCGGAGAACCGCGCTGTGTCATCGAAACCACCGAGGTCACGTATCGGCGCTTCCATGAAGTCGACGCCGCTTTTGCCTACGATGAAGGGGAAGGCGATCGGAGCCTGGCCTATTGGGCTTGTGCCCATCGTACTTATTTCGGCCGGCTCGGACGATTCCAAGAGGACATGATGCTGATGTGCGAGCGCTTTCGTCTGATCGAGGTGTTCGACGATCTCCCACAGTCCGAACAGTAGCTGACGTTGCTTGCACGTGGCCGACCGAACGCGCTCGCTTGAAGGGCGCCAATTTCAGAGCCACCGGCATCTTGGATCTTGTCGTCACAGATGGGCGGCAGCACCGATCGGCTCGGGTGCTGTCACGCGGGCGTAGGAACGTCGGAGGTCGGCCCTGGTTGCCGATCATGTCAGCCGTGACAAATCTGCTTGCTCGAAGGCAACAGTTGCTCAAGCAGCTCGAGAGTGGCGCGTCGGAAGTGTCACGCCAGCAAGCCGAGCGTCAGCTCGAGCAAATCGATACAGCGCTGGAGTTGCTGGAGTGGTTGGCCAAAGGCAGAGATCACAAGAAGCCATGACCCTCAATCCGACAGAGGGCGGCCTGCGGTTGGTCCACTGGCGTGGCGGACGCTGCCCTTAACCCAGTTAAAGGCGACTCGACCATTCTATGGCTATTGCACGAGGGAGTTACCGATGCGCCTCGGAACCTTCGTCGTCGGGATCGACTTGGTTCATGCGAGCTTACTGAGGCAGATGCGAAAGTGAACACAGGCGGGATGCTGGAACCGGTCGCAGACAGCTCCATGAAGCGTCCGGTACTTGTGGTGGACGACGATGTCCTGGTCCGCTCAATGATCGCGGATGTTCTGCGAGGCGCGGAGTTGGTCGTCATCGAGTGCGGCGATGCGGACGAAGCCCTAGAAATCCTGGGGTCGGGAATAGCCGTGGCGCTCTTGCTGAGCGATGTTCGCATGCCGGGTTCGATGGACGGCGTTGGTTTGGCGAAAGCTGTTAGAACCACGCATCCCGATCTCAAGATCGCCCTTACGTCTTCGGAGCGACCTCCGGAAGATGCTCTCTGCGATGAATTCTTCGCCAAGCCGTGGGATGTCGGCCACGTGATCAGAGGCGTCAAATCCCTGCTGAACGGCTAGGAACACTCCAGCGCTGCGCCGGTTAGCCGGCATGGACGTAGGACCAGACACGAAGACGCGGACCGTCTTGCTCGCCGAAGATGACGTGCTGATGCGCATGTCGCTCGCCGAGTTCCTGCGCGGATGTGGTTATCGCGTGCTGGAAGCCAGATCGGCGGAAGAAGCCATTGCGCTCATCGAGGCTGACACGTTCACTCCCGAAGTCGTTGTGAGCAATGTAGAGCTCGCCGGCGATGGCTTCGGTATCGCGAACTGGATCCGAAACAACGCGCCGCATCTTACGCTGATCCTGATCGGTACGCCCAAACGCGCAGCCAATGTGGCAACGTCGCTTTGCGAGAATGGACCGCTGCCCCCGCCATATGATCCGCAGCTATTGCACCGCCGACTGTTGCGCTTGATTGCAAGCCGGAAGTCTCTTGGAGGGGACCGAAAGCGCAACGCGCTTCAAGCGGGAATGAAGCCTGATGCGCCAGCGACGGGCGCGATGTTTAGAGGATGATATCGGAAAAGTGTGGAGCGGTGTTCCCTCGCGATAAACGCGGAACGCGTTTGCGCGGAGATCACGCTCAAACAACACCTAAAGTGCGATGACGAGTCATCCTAATCTCATCGCGCTTTAGATTAGTTGGGGCCACGCTGTGTCGCCGCTCGGTCGAACGCACGAGCGAGCGTGGTGGCTGCGTTCGCGTCAATCGTCGGCACCTGGTCGAGCGTCTTCTTGAGCTCGGAGGCTTCCAGTGCGAAGAGCTTGTCCGGGTCCTCGGGCGCATTCTTCACCCCCGCGAGCAAGCGCTGCCGAACGCCTCCCAAGACTTCTGTCACGGCCGGCGCTCCGTTCGCCGTCTCCTTGAGTCCGAGCAGCAGGGGGACCCGCGCCCCACGATGTGTGTCCTTTGGCGTCATCCGCTCCTTGAGCTTGTCGAAGCTGGTTTCGTAGGCACCAATAGCGACGATGCGATCGTTCTCGGCCAATTCGGGTGAGGTGATCACATCGGCTCGCAGGTTCAGCATTTGCTCTTCGGCCTTCTCAAAATCCCGTTTCATGGTGTTGAGTGCGACATCTCGCCAACGCTGATGAAAGCCGAGCTGCGTCAGCGGATTGATCGAGTCAGGCCCGTCGGGCAGGAGGGTGGCCGTGTGCTCGATGGCGAGGAGGCAGTAGTCAAGTCCGGAGATGCGCCGGCCGTCCAGAAGAAGTCTGTTGTCCGTCACCGTCAGGCGGCTTGCCGTGGCGTCGTCCAGAGTGGATCCTGCGACCAGCAGATAACCGCTTTGACCGAGCGTGTTCCCATCGGCATAAGAAAACAGCGGTGTGACGATGTTCAGCCCGAACAGGCCGGCGATACGGTCATAGACCTTTTCCGCCACTTTCAAGCCTTCGGTTGCGCCCGGAACGAGCCCGGTCTGCGAAGTCAAGTCCGCGGCGAGTTGCAAGACCTGTTGGGCGATGTCGTGGAAGGGCAGGCGAAACAGTCCCACGAAGAGGGAAAGGTTATCCTGCTTCATCGGAGCCCGCCTGACGGCATAAATGTTCTTGAATTCGATATAGCCCGGGGTGGCACCTGCGGCCTTGAGCTGGGCAGCGATCTCGTCGTTACTCAGGATCGTGGGTCGGCGCTGGCGTTCACTGCCGAAGCTGAACTCTGTGAGCACGACCCCGAGCGGAAGAAACGAATTGAAGAATTTTCCGCCCTCCCGCAAGTTCATCTCGACCATGCGGACGCCGAAATAGCTCGCCTCTGGGACGAATGCCTTGCCCGTCGCAATTGCGCTGCTGCCACTGGCGGATCCGACATAGCCGACGAATGGACGCTCGAGCCCCCGGCTGGACCAGTGATCGACGGTGTCCCTCAGCGTGGTCCAGAGCGTCATGGCTAACTCCCCATCCGCGAATTAGGACCTCATTGCCCAGTCCGTCGACTGGGCGAGCAAAATGGGCGAGATCCAGATCGGACTCTCCTCGTCATGGCTCAGCCCTTCCCAAGAGGTGCGGCAGGCCCTGCGGAAGGCAAGGCAGACGGATTGGGTCATGCACAGCTCGTTGTAAAAGGCCCTCGCGAAGTCCGGCGCGCGGTCATCCTCGACATTCCAGCGGAAACCCAGGGCATAGGGAATCCCATTCATGACCAATTGTTGCACGCTGCCCTTGGAGATGCCGCGGCACGCCGAAAGATAGACGAGCCTGGTGGCCGAAAGGCCGTGATGTGCAGCCAACTTGTCGAGCTTCAGCCCCATCGCTTCCTCTGGTTTCTCGCCGGGCAGGATGAGGGTCGCGCTCTTTTGGCCGTCGCTCCAGGCGTGGCCGGCGTAATGCAGGATTGTCGGCTGCACCTCGTGGATCCGGGCAAGTAGATGCGTTGCTGCCTTGCCCGGCGGTGCCTGGGACAAGTCGACCTCCTTGACGTCGAAATGGTCGGCTTCTCGCAGCGCGCGCAGGTATTGCAGCTCAATGTCAATGTTGCCGAGCTTATCGAACTGCTTTCCATCGTACGTGACACGCTCGTATTGCTTCGCAGGGTGTTCTCCGACCTGCGAGCGAACGAACAGCAGCGTCGCTCCTCGTGGGATACGTGTCTGGGCGGCTGGCGCCCTGAGCCGAGCTGCGGGTGGTATGCGTCGGACGATCGGGGCGTGGAGAAGCACGAATGGCCCGTTCTCCTCGGTCCGGAGATAACGAACGCTTGCTTCAAACGGTGCGGGATAGAAGTCCGCATCATTGATCACGAACCGAAATGACAGCCCCTCCAGCCCGCCGGCCGCATTCTCGATCTGCGAGAACAGTTGCTCACCAACAGCCTTGACCACGAAGCTCTTGAACAGCCGCGTCCCGACCACGCGCGTTTTGTCGAGCCAGCTCCTGGGCAAGCTCGTGCCGATCCGGTACGCGGGGTCGGCGCAGTCTTGCGGCATCTCGTCCCGGGCATAATCCTGGGCGACGGACTTGAGATCTTCCAGGTCGCTGACCGTATTCCAGCGCAGCATGGTGGCGCCATCGCCGACGCCCAGACGGCATTCGACCTTGCTGCTTTGGATCTCCGTCTCGATCACGCGAAAGCCCCCTGGGATCGCATTCGTGTTATCGGGGCGTCCGGTGAGCATTGCGATGAACGGACGCAGAATCCTATGCTGATGCAGCTGGAGCGTGTCCATCGGCAACATCAGGGCGTTGCCTGTCGCCGTGCATTCGGCCTCCAGCTCTGCGCCGGCGGCGAAATTCGGAACGATGACCAGGACGGGCGTACGGGGCTCGCGGGCTCGCACGACCTCGAAGACGCTCCGCGCGCCGCGGGTCGAGCGCGTATCCCGCCGCGCGCGCGGATCTATCGGCAACTCGGCGTCAAGGACGAGCAGCCCGGGTTCGCCGGCGGTGATCCATTCGCTTGTCTGGTCCGCGGTCTTCAGGGGTTTGGCATGCACGTCATCCCGCGCGATGTCTGCCGCGTGCAGGAGCCTGGACAGCGTGTCGAACATATCCTGTTCAGCAGTTGCTATCGCAATCTTGGCGGTCATGGCGCGGCCTCCTCGGTGCACAGCGGCAACCTGATCTCAAATCCCATGCCGTGTTGTTCGGTCAACGTGCCGCCGTGCTGCCCGACGGACATCTCAATTGCCTCAATCGCGACACTGGCCATTTCCCGGGCCCGGATTTGACTGCGCTCGATGGGGTCTGCAACCTGGCTTTCAAGAGCCTGAGTAGCAAGTTCAGGCAGGTGCATGCGTATCAAGACGTGACGCGGCGAACTCTCCGCGATTTCGACCGTCAGCTTGTCGGTCAGGGTCACGCGCAGCATGAGCAGGGAGCCCAATGCCGAGCGGAACGCAAAGCTTAGCCGCTCGGGCCAACCCTTCACGAGCACACGCGCGGCAAGGTCGATCTTGTCGATGATGGTGACTGCCTCCCGATCTTCCTGCGGCAGATTGTCGATGTCCCGGTAGAGGGCTTGCAGTACGTCGAACTCGATTGGCGCATCCCGTGGTGTCTGCTGGACGGTCAGACGGTCGGACAACCGTTCGAAAGTGAGATCGGCCTTCAAGAGGTGATTCGCAGCCTGGTCGAGCAGCCTGGCGCAGTCCTGCATCTGTTCAGGCTCGCGCAAGCGGTTCTTGGCGCTTCGTAACAGGCCGTCGGCCATCAGCAGGGGAGCGCGAGTCTGACGGGCGACGGCGGTGACCGTCTCCTCCAGATAGTGCAAGTCGCTCTCCCGGCTTTGGTCGGCGAGGTTGGTAAAGAGCCAGAGATGATGGCCGTAATCGTCATGGAGCGGATCGCAGTTTGCCAGCGTCGCCACCTCGACACGAGGCTCGGCGCCTATGAGCAGACGGATGCGGATGCGATGCTCGATGCCCGACTGGGCCAATGCCGTGCAATCCTCGTCGCGGGCGCCGAATGAAGCGAGCCGTGCGCCTCGGACCTGCCCGAACATGACTTCGGCGGCACGGTTCAGATCACGAATCTCGCCGACCGCATCTACGATTATGGCGACCTGCTCAATTCTATCCATGAGCCGCTTTTCGATCGTTTGGTGCCAACGGGCGGCGAAAATCTGCTCGCAATCGGCGGCCAGTCCGCGGGCGGCTTCCCGATCGGGTCCAAGGAACGCATTGAACTCGGAGGATTCAAGATCCAGAACCATCTCGATCTTGCCGTTCACGAACAGCGGCACCGTCATCGCCGACCTTTGATCCGGCGCAGTGCGAATGAAGCCGTAGTTTCGCTCGCAATCGGTGACGTCAGGGGCGACCAGGATCGACTGTTCGGCCAGGCAATGGCCAAGCATGCCTGCGGATAGACCCTGCGTGTATTCTTCCCGACTGCCGGCCTCCCTGACCAGGAGATCCCGGTCATTTTCGCAATGCTCAGCGAACAACACAAAGCACGAACGAGCGCGGTCGACCCGGAATACGCCGACATATTCCCAGCCAAAGCAATGCATGGTTCCCTTGGCCAGGAGTTCCGCGATCGCGTGGGTGCTGAGGGCCTTGTTCAGGTCGTCCCGGAGTCGTCGCTGAGCGAGGGCGCGGGAGCGTTCGATGGCTGCGTCCGCGGCCTGCAAGACTTCCTCGACGCCGAGATTGTGCAAGGTTCGCAGATCGGCTGCAGTGAATTTGTGGGTGCGGCTCAGCAGGCACAACGCGCTCCGGAAGCGGCCGCCGGCCTCCCGGATCGGCAGCACGATCATCCTGTCGAGCCCGTCGCGAAGGATGGCCTTGCTGACGGGATTCTCCCTCTCGTCCGGGTTAAGGCGCTCGACGAACAAGCGCAGATCGTTGTCCCAGGTCTGTCCTTGCTTGAGCCAGTCGATCACGCCGGGCGAGACTTTGAACCAGCGCGTACTCCACTCCCATTGGGGCTGCGGCACGATCGCGTGTGCCCGCCAATGATCGCATGCCTCGTTATAGATTCCGAACGTGGCCATCTCGAACGGTATGACTTTGCGGATTGCGGCAAGCGTCGCCTCGATGATTTCCTGCGGATCCTCGTGGTCAACCAGGATGGTCTTCAATTGCTGGCGGGCGAGATCTTCATCGAGCGGGGCAAAGAGCAGCCGGAGTCCGGCGCGGCCATTCGGCCCCTCCTGATAGGGCGCTCCACTGATCCTGGCGGGTTTGGATTGCCCGTCACTTGTGCGGAGTTTGACGAAATCAGAGAAACCCGTCAGCGCATCGAGCCATTCCGCTTGTTTTTCGCCAGCATCTTCCCCTTCGAGCTCGAGTGCCTCGGACAGTAGCATCTTCTTGAGGTCGGCTTCGGAGAAGCCAAGAATCTGGGTGGCGCGCTCGTTGGCAAACCGAATCCTGCCGCTCAGGTCTGTGCGGAGGACACCGTCCTGTAGAGCGTCAAGCCGGCTTCGCTCGGCGCTCTGATCGAGCAAAAGAGCGTAGTTGCCCTGCTGACCGCTTTCATCGCGTAATGGTCCGATCTCCACCCTGACCTGAAGAACGGTACCGCGGGATTGAATGTCCACGCGCAGGCTCGTGTTTGTTTCGGCCTTGAGAGCCGCACAGATGTCAGCAGCGCGGCTTCCAAAGAGGACGGGGAAGGGGGTGCCATACGTGTCCGGAGCAAGCCTGTCGAAGGCGGCGTTCGCGTAGATGATGCGACCGTCGTTGCCTAATTCGACAAAGGGGATTTGGCTTTTGTGCACAGCTTCGTCGAGCGCATCGTAGCGATCGGACAGCACATTGAGGACAGCGCACTGCGATTGAAGGATCTTGTCTATGGTTGAAGTATCCAGCCCGTGCTTCAGGGCCAGCATTTGGGTCTGTTCGTCGATCAGTGGCTGCAGTGCACTTTTCAGGCTCGTTCGCCGACCGCGAAGCGCTCCGATCACATGTCGCCGTATGCTTTGCTCCGTACTCAGGAGGTCGCGGGCCCGAACATCCAGGACGGGCGATAGTGTCGAGCTGAACTCAGGCATGGCAGCCTCACACACTCAACGTTACGCGAACGCTTACATCGATTTGACCTTAAACGGACTTCAATTGCATTTGCGTCGATTGCGTCGATGCGATTGTGGCCAGGACGAAGGAGGAGGCCGGTTGTCACCGGCCGGGACTCACAGGCCAAGGCTCCAAAGGTCAAGGCTCCAAAGGTCAAGGCTCCAAAGGTCAAGGCTCCAAAGGTCAAGGCTCCAAAGGCCAAGGCTCAAGGGCCAACACTCGCCACGACGTCGTCCGGCTGTAGTCTAGGCGAAATACGACCTTCGAATGTGTTAGCTAATTCACAGATCAGGCTCCCAAAACAGAGAATTTCGGGTCCGAGCGGCACCTCGGCGTTCCTCGATCTTTTTCGAGGCGTAGCCGTCGCAGGGCTTTCTGGTGGCCGCGTGTAGCAAGCAACTCAGCGACGATGGCCAATCGGGAGGCCGAGCTTCAATGCCTTTTGGCGTACCGAGCCTTCCGTTCGCTTCATCTGTTTTGCTATCTTAACAACAGGCGTCTTTGCCTTTGAGTGGGCGCGAAGTTGCTTGACGTCGGCTGCGGAGTATTCGCGGCGAATAATTCTTTTCTTGGCTTTCTTGGCCATCACGACTTCCTGTTTTTGGGGAGGGCGCTTCCTAGCACGAAGGGCCAAATTGGCAATGCATTTTGGGCCATGTCACGCCGATGCGCGCGGATTGACCATGCGATCTCGGAGTGATCAGCCAATCAGCCGCAATTCCAGATCGGTCCGATTGGTGTCCGCGTCCAGCACGGGCCAAAGGTGCCGTTGTTGTAACGGCCATCATAGAAGCCGGGCCGGCCAAAATAGTGCCAGTTGCCGTCAAACCCGTAATAGCTGGGGACCGGGTCGATGTACCAGGGGCGCCGGCTGCTGCGCGCCATGCGACGCACCGCGGCCTTCTGCGCATAGGGCGGAAGGCTGTTGCTCGGCGGCTGGTGATAGCCCGGCAAGAAGCCGTAGCCACGCCAGACTGGCGCCGGCCGCTTGTGACTTGCCGCAGCCGGCGCGACGACCGGCAGCAGCGACAGAACGACGGCGATCGATGGAAACACGAGGCGCGACATCAGCAGACAATAGACGGTCGATTGTGGGGAGGCGATTCAAATCGGAGTGCTAGCCTCTATGGGACGAGCGCGCCCCGTTGCTCCAACGGTCCCGGATTGAGGACCGCGCCGTTGACCTTTCCGGCCTCGTCGCGACGGAAGGCGATCCGTGTGTGATCGCCGCTTTCGACGTGGAATTCATCTTTTGACAGGGCCGCCAGCGGCGTCGGCTGGCCCTTGTCGAAATCGAGGATCGACCAGGCGCCTGTTGCCTCGACGACGAGCTTGCCGTCCGCAACACCGACTTGAAGCGCGACACTGCGCGACGGAACTGCCTCCCGGGCAAAGGCGACAACGAGCGGATCGGTCTGCTTCGCGCGGATGATCTTGAGCTTGATCATCGCGTTTGTCGGCCCCGAAATCCGGCGAAAGGCCGCTTCCAGGCTCATGCCTCTGGCCGAGACTCCGTCGATCGCTGCTATGAGGTCTCCCGCCATGACGCCGGCCCTCGCGGCGGGGCCGCCGCCAACCGGTTTGATCACTCTTAGTCCGTCCGTCTCCACGACAACGGACTCAAGGCCGGTCCAGCCGTTGCCGTCCGCGACCGCGACTTGTCTGTCCAGCGGGCTTGCGGATCCGCCGAAAACGTAACGTCCGACATAGTCGGTGAGAGCCGCGGCATTCGACTGCTCCGAGGCGACGGGCGTGGGAGCTTCGGGAATCTTCAACGCCGCGTAGGGCAGGCGACGGATGGCGTTGAAATAGAAGCCGTTCTCACTGAACTGGCTCCGCTGCATCATCATCACCAGGATCAGCTTCTGGGCCGGATCGATCGAGAAGAACGTGCCCCAGCTTCCCTGCCAGTTGAAGCTGCCGACCGCGCCCGGGATCAGGCTGAAATCCGGGTTGGTGCGAACGGCGAAGCCGAGCCCCCAACCGGTCCCGAAAGCCGGGCCCACCTCGTGCCCTGCGAAATGGATGTCTGACGGCATCGAGTTCGTCGTCATCAGCCGGACCGTTTCCGGCTTCAGGATGCGCACGCCGTCGAGCTCGCCGCCATTGAGCAGCATCTGGCAGAAGCGCAGGAAGTCGGGGGCCGTCGAAACGATCCCGCCGCCGCCTGAAAAGAACGTCTGCGGATGCGTGACGTCGCCATCCGAAAGCGGCGCGGGCTGCGCGCCCGGTACGGCCACGAGACGGGCGAGCTTGTCCTCCGGCACGTGGAATCCGCTGTCGACCATGCGCAGCGGCGCGAACAGGCGGTTTTGCAGAAACTGGTCGAATGTCTGACCCGAGACGACTTCAATGACACGCCCGAGCACGTCGTAACCGATCGCATATTCCCAGACTTCGCCCGGCTGGTGCAGGAGCGGGAGCGTGGCAAGGCTGCCGACGAAGGAGGCGATGGGCTTGTCGCGTCGGAACGGCGCCCTGGCGCCGTAAAGCGCGTGGATCACCGCATTGCCATATCCGGGATCGGCAAAGTCGGGCCCCGTATAAACGAGGCCGGACGTGTTGCGCAGGAGGTCCCGAATGGTCATCGGCCGCTTCGCAGGTTCAAGCGCGATGAGGATGGCATCCCCGGTGGCCGGATCGGTCTTGACGACCTGAATGTCCCTGAGCTCCGGCAGATACTGCGCCACGGGCGCATCGAGCTCGAGCTTGCCGTCATCGACCAGCATCATGGTCGCGACACTGGTGACCTGCTTGGACATCGAGCCGATGCGGAAGATCGAATCCGCCCGCATCGGAATTGTCTTGTCGTGATCCGCAAAGCCGGTCGGCTGCAAATAAGCGAGCTTTCCGTTGCGGGCGATCGCCACGACGAAACCGGAGGGATCGTCCTTCTTGGTCTGCGCCTCGAACCAGGAGGTGATGCGCGCCAAACGCCGAGCCGAAAAGCCGAGGCTGTCGGGATCGCCAACGGTCTGCAAGTCGTCGGCCAGTGCTGCACCCGTCAGACAGAGCATGACCACCGCCATGCATGAGGCCCGGACGATTTTCATGGGAGAGCGCTCCCGAACCGTGATTGTCATGATGCGGCCTCACGGCCGGAGCCGCCGTTCGGCTCGATCGTCGCAGATGAGCCTTCAGCCCGTAACAAGCCCATTCTGCTCTCGAAAATCATCGACGACCAATGCGGCATCGTTCCTGCAACGGAAACCGGTCTATACGTTACGTATCGTAACGCTACATTTAGCCGCGAGTGCCGTCAACGTTCGGCAGCCTCTACGTGCGTCTGTTTTGGTGTTTTCTAGCGCACGGTGGCGTGACCCCAGCGAACTCTTAGCAATCGTTGCAGGGTGCCACTGTTTTGCCCGACGGGTCAACCGATTTTCCGAAATGCAACGCGTCTTACCAACAACCCCGGCTACTTTGCATGGGGTTGTTTTACGAGTTTTGCTTCCTAGGCCTTACGCCCCGCAGATGATCACGCCGTACCAGCCGAGCCCGCGGTAGGTCTCATAGCCCGGCGTGGCGTGGAAGGCGACGAGGGCGCCAGTGCGGTCGTGATAGAATCCGGAGCGCTGGCCGTTCATCGATAGCGAGACGCGCTCCGACAAAATGCCCTGGCCGTCGGACGCGGCGATGACGCGCAAGTTCGAGTCGACCAGCAGCACACGCGCCTTGTCGCTGTCGCCGACGCGCACGCCCTGCACGATGGCGCGGGCCTGCGACTCCCAGTCGAAATGGATGGCGAGCACGCCGATTGGTGCGCCATTGGCCTCGCCGCCCGCGCGGACGCTCGCGCAATAGGTCGCAACCTGCGCATTGCCGAGCAGTGGCTGGTTCTCGACGTCGCCAGCGACGTAATCGTCGCCGGAACGCAAGGTGCGCGCCTCACGAAACCATTTCGTGTTGGCGACGTTCTGGCCGACTACGCGAAAACGGTCGGCGCGGCCGTTGGCGATCACGTTGCCGTCGAGGTCGCAGAGCCAGAGATCGAGATAGACGGTGTAGGCGCCGAGGATGACGCCGAGGCGCTGCGAAGCGTGCGAAACCGCCGCCGCGCTCGGGGAGGCGGCGCAGTCGACCACGGCGGAGTCGGTCGCCCACCAGCGTACGTCGCAGGTGCGTTCATAGAGGTTGCGGTCGATCAGCTCGATGGCATTGAGCGACAGATCGACCATGCGCTCGCCGCGCGAGCGCTGGCTCATCCGCTCGATCGAGGAGACGAGATCGCCGGTGCGTTTCGTCAGTTGGGTCTCGAGCTCGCGTGCGATGGTCTCGACTTGCTGGCCGACGCCGCGCACCTCCTGCGCCACCACCGCAAAGCCCGCGCCTTGCGCGCCGGCGCGCGAGCTTTCGATCAGCGCGTTCAGCGCCAGCATCTTCATCTGGTTGGTGATCTGCTGGATCGATTTGGTCTTGTCGACCGCGATCTGGTTGACCTCGGCCGTCAGGCGGTTGATCAGGGCGGAGATGTCGGAATTGTCGTCGGCGGCTTCAGGATTGGTTCCGGTGGGAAGCGGCTTGGTCTTCAGGGCCAGCGCAGCAGACATCGAGGGGATTCCCTTGCAATGAAGTCTGACCTGCAATGACCCGGAACTAAAAATTACAGATCGAATACGGGCCTTTTTCGAGGATTCCGCCTAACGCCCACTTAATTTGCTGCCGCCCCGACTGCTCAAATGATAATCAGATCGCATACGGATTCGGCAATCCACCGCTTTATTCGGCCCGGACATTGCAAATGGCTCGAGTTTCCCGGCGGAATCCTGATCGCCATAGCCACACGACCTGATCTGAACTCATCGAAGCCGCCGAATCATGATGCCGTCTGCCACCGCGTTGCCCGTCGAGCTGCCCCAGGCGTTCCTTGGCGTTACGCGCTCGCTCACCGACAAGCTCTGGCGTGACCGGCTGGACGCGCGCGGGGCGGCGAGGGCGCTCGCCATCGTCCAGCGCCACCACCTGCCGGAGCTTTTGGCGCGGGTGCTGGCGGGGCGCGACGTCGACATCGACGCGGTCAGCGACTTCCTCGATCCGACCATCCGCAAACTGCTGCCGGACCCGTTCACGGTGACGGAGATGGAGGCCGCCGCCAAGCGCATCGCGGAGGCGGCGGTGCGGGGCGAGAAGGTCGCTATCTTCGGCGATTACGATGTCGACGGCGCGACCTCGGCCGCGCTGCTCGCCTGGCACCTGCGCCATTGCGGGCTCGATCCCCTGATCCACATTCCTGACCGCATTTTCGAAGGCTACGGCCCGAACACGGAAGCGGTGCGGGCGCTTGCTGCGAAGGGCGCGACGCTGCTCGTCACCGTCGATTGCGGCACCACCAGCATCGAACCGCTCGCCGAAGCAAAACGGCTCGGCATGTCCGTGGTGGTGATCGATCACCATCAGGCCGGCGCGGAGCTGCCGGCGGTCGACGCGTTGGTCAATCCGAACCGGCTCGACGATCTCTCCGGCCTCGGCCATCTTGCCGCCGCTGGGCTGGTGCTGGTCACGCTGGTCGCGGTCAATCGCGAGTTGCGCCAGCGCGGCTTCTGGACGTCCGAGATGCCCGAGCCCGATCTCCTGGGCATGCTGCATCACGTCGCGCTCGGCACGGTGGCTGACGTGGCGCCACTGATTGGCCTCAACCGCGCTTTTGTCGTCAAAGGGCTGATCGCGATGCGGCGGCGCGACCATGTCGGCCACACCGCGCTGATGGACATCGCGCGGCTCAACGGTCCGCCGGAGGCCTGGCATCTCGGCTTCATGCTGGGACCGCGCATCAATGCCGGCGGCCGCATCGGCCGCGCCGATCTCGGCGTGCGGCTGCTGCTGGAAGGCGATAGCGTCGAGGCCGCACGCATCGCGGCCGAGCTCGACCGCCTCAACGGTGAGCGCCGCATCATCGAGCAGGCTGCCGAAGCGCAGGCCGAAGCCGAGGCGCTCGCCTCGATCGGCCTCGAGGATAAGCTCGGCGTGATCGTCACGGCCTCCGAAGGCTGGCATCCCGGCGTGGTCGGCCTCGTCGCCTCCCGCCTGAAGGAGAAGTTTTCGCGGCCCGCGTTTGCCATCGCGCTCGAGCCCGGTGGCATCGGCACCGGTTCGGGCCGCTCAATCGCCGGCGTCGATCTCGGCAAGGCGGTTCGGCAGGCTGTCGCCGATGGCATCCTGCTCAAGGGCGGCGGGCATGCCATGGCCGCCGGCGTCACGCTGCGCAAGGAGAAGCTCGCCGAATTCCGCGCCTACCTCGAAAGTGCGCTCGCGCGCGACGTTGCGGAAGCACGCCACGTCAACGAGCTCTTCATCGATGGCGCGGTGTCCGCGCGCGCGGTGACGCCCGAACTCGCCAACACGCTCAATCGCGCCGGCCCATTCGGCAGTGGCAATCCGGAAGCCGTGCTGGCGCTGCCGGCGCATCAGCTCGTCTATGCCGACGAGGTCGGGCAGGCGCATTTGCGGTTGCGGTTCAAATCGGGCGACGGCGCGATCGTCAACGGCATCGCGTTCCGCTCCATCGGCCAGAAGCTCGGCAACGCGCTTCTCGCCAATCGCGGCCAGCAGTTGCACGTCGCGGGCGCGCTGTCGCTCGACCGCTACCAGGGCGCCGAGCGCGTGCAACTTCGCGTCATCGACGTCGCCTTGCCTGACCAGGGGCCGCAAACCATCCGATAGGCGCACCAACAAAAAAAGGAGGTGCAGGCCGCGGAGGATGTGAGCTTACGCCAAGGTATCAGCCACCCTGCCGCAGCTTCGCCAGCACCTTCAGCCCGCCATAACCATCCGTGGGTGTGATGCCAGCCCTTTGCTGAAAATCCTTGATCGCTTTCATCGTATCGTTGCCGACGCGGCCATCGGTGCCGCCGGTGTCGAATCCGGCTTTCGTCAATCGCGTCTGCATCTCCTGCACCTCGGCGAGCGTCAATGCGCGCTCCGAGCCGGGGAAAGGCTGGATGAAGGGCGGCGCGCCGAGGCAACGGTCGCCGAGATGGCAGATCGCCAGCGCATAGTTCATCGATGGATTGTAGCTCTTCACCGAATAGAAGTTTGGCCCCAGCAAGAACGTCGGCCCGCCCGCGACCGGCGTCCAGATCTGAGCCGAGGCATTGGGTTGCGGAAATGGCTGGCCGTCGGCGCGCGTGACGCCAGCGGCTTGCCAGGCCGCATATGTTCGACCGCCGCTTAGGTTGCCGGGCGCGCGTACCTCATAACCCCAATGCTCGCCGCGATGCCACTTGCCGCGGTTGACCAGATATTTTGCCGTCGAGCCCAGCGCATCGTCGGGCTTGCCGAATGGTGAGACCTTGCCGTCGCCGTCATAGTCGATGCCGACATTGAGCCAGACCTCCGGCATCCACTGCGAATGCCCCATCGCGCCGGCCCAGGAGCCGTGCATCTCTTCCGGCGTGCTCCAGCCCTTGTCGACGATGCGTAGCGCGTTGATCAGCTCGGTCTCCCAATAGGCCTTTCGGCGCGGCTCGTTCCAGGCGAGCGCAGCAAGCGAGGGAAATACCGGCTTCATGTGGTTCTGCTGCACCAGCGGATCGCCATAGGCGGATTCCACGCCCCACAGCGCGAGCAACGTGCCGCGCTCGACACCGAAATCACGCTCGATGCGGGCGAACAGTGCCTCGTTGTTCTTCAGAGCGATCTTGCCGTTGATGATGCGCCAGTCGGAGACGCGGCGGTTGATGTACTGCCAGACCTGTTCGTTGAACTCCGGCTGGTTGCGGATCTCCTTGAACACGCTCATGTCCGGCTCGACATGCGCCATCGCGCGCTGCCAGGTGGCGGCCGAAATGCCCTTCGCCATCGCGCGTGCACGAAAACTCTCGCGCCATTCCTCGAAGCCGGGCGGGGTGGCTGCAAGGGCAGGCGAAGCGATGAGGGCGGCCGCGCCGAGCAGGGATTGCAGCGCAGTGCGACGGGTCGGGTGGGGCGAGGAATCAGGCTGTTTCATGCGGGCAGTTTAGCCGGAAGCAGGCGCTCTCGTCGGTGAAACCTGAAGCCGGAGGGGCGACTTTCGGCCCATCGGTTTACGGAACTTTCGCATGTCATTGCACAGAATGACGGCCATGCAGGAGCTATTCGACCTCATCCGCGCCAATCCATGGCCCTTTGCCGCCGGGTTGATCGTCGTCATCGTGGCGATTCTGGCGGAACATTACGGACGCGGTGGCGATGGCACCGAATTCCCTGACATTTCCTGGGACGACTAGACCGGGTCTTCCTAGTCCGCCTGCAACTCCGTTGCGATCCGCGCCAGCCAGCGGCGGATGGTAGTTTCGGCCTTCGCGTCGAGCCCTGCGGCAAGGCGCTGCTCCAAAGCGAGAACACGCTCCCGGCATGTCCTCAGGAGTATCTTGCCGCGCGCTGTCAGCGTCCATTGCAGGATGCGGCCGTGCACGGGATGGGGCGACTTGCGGATCGCGCCGTCGCGTTCGAGATTGCCGATGATTACGCCGACGGTCTGCGGCGTCAAAAAGGTCAGGCGGGCGACCTCCGCTCCGGAGAGACCGGGATAGGCCTTCAGCATGGTCAGCACCGCAAATTGCGGTGGCGTGACGCCGAGATCGGCGAGGCTGCGCTCCATGCTGAGCCTCACGGCGGCCTGGGCCTGGCGCAAGAGATAGCCGAGATAGCCCGCTTCGCCGCGTTTGCCTTCGCCGGGAGCGGGCGGAGCGATCATGCCGTCCAGTTGAGTATTTGTGATCCGACGAGGCTTGCGCATAATATCAGAGCTCTGATAACTTGTAAGTGCACTGACAATATCACGAGGTGAGGGCCATGTCACACGCCCGCAGTGAATATGAAGACTTCAAGGCGCTTGCGCCGGACGCCTATGACATGACGCTCGCGCTTGGCCAGCTTGCAGCCAAGGCCGGCCTCGACAAGCATCTGCTCGAGTTGATCAAGCTGCGCGCCTCGCAGATCAACGGCTGCGCTTTCTGCGTGCAGCATCACATCCTGCTGTCCGAACGGCTCGGCGTACCCATCGACAAGCTCAATCTGGTCGCAGTGTGGCGCGAGGCGCCGATCTTCTCGGCGCGCGAGCGGGCGGCGCTCGCCTGGACCGAGGTGCTGACATTCCTGCCCGAGGGTGTCAGCGACGACGTCTATGCCGAGGCAAGCCGCGAATTCTCGGCGGTGGAGCTAATGTACCTGACCTCGGCGATCGCCTCGATCAATGTCTGGAACCGCTTTGGGGTCGCCTATCGCTGGACGCCGCCGCAGCGGCCGGCCGTGGCGCACGCCAAGGCGTCATGATCCGTTACCCTTTCGGGAGGACACAAGAATGTCGTCAACGATATCAGCCATCTCCACTGCTCCCTGGCGGCTTCAATCGCGACCGCTGTCGCTCGCGATCGTCGCGGGGTTCGCCTGCGCGTTGGCCGTTGGAAAGGCGCTGCCGGTAACGATGGACACCGTCTCCGGTGCGCTGGCGCCGCTGTGCGCCAACGCAGCGGATGGATCGTCGCTCGACAAGGTCGAGCCTATCGGCTCCTATGCGCTGCCGAACGTGCCGGGTAAGCGTGTCACCATCGTGCGCGTCACTTACGGCCCGGGCGGCTTCTCGCGGCCGCACCGGCACGCCGGTTCCGTCACCGCCTATATCACCAAGGGCGAGATCCGCTCTCAGCTCGGCGGCGGCCCGGTCGAGACCTTCACAGTCGGGCAATCCTTCTTCGAACCGCCGGGCTCGACGCATCTGGTGTCGGCGAATGCGAGCAACACGGAGCAGGCGGAGCTGATCGCCGTGTTCGTGGCGGATGAAGGCGCCCAGCTCACGACGTTCATCGACTAACGCTGTGTGGTTAGAATGGCGCCGGCGTAAGTTCGCGCTATTGCGTCGCCTTGCCGGCGCCCGACACCATCGACTTCCAGTCGATCGCGGAGGCATGATCGGAATGGATCATGCGCTCGAAGTTGCGTTTGGCCTTGCCCGTGTCGTGATTGATGGAGGCATCCTTCAGCATGGCGGAGGCATCCCGATGCGCGCACAGCAGAAATACGGTGCTCGCAAGCACGGCCAATGTGGATGGTCTTTTCTGCATGATCCGGACATCCTATTCGGTGTAATCAGTGGCGCGCGACGTGCCGCACAATAGGGGCTCGCGGCGCGTTCCGGAACCGAGGGCAGCGTCAGAAGATCGTGAACCACGGAAGTTCCGAACCTAACCGACGCGCCTCGACCTTCTGCGCCGGCTGTCGCGATATTGCATCTCGGACGTCATAGCCTGCGGCCATTCCCACACTGCGAATGCCGACGATGATGGGGATTGGGGACATCGCGACTGTGAGAGCATTTTTGCATGCCATTGGCGTTCCAAACGCCAGGATGTTCAAAGCGCCTCGCATTGCGCCAAGCGCGGCTCGCCTCAATTGTCTTCGCTGCTTGAGCCTTCGCGCTGGTCCGGCTTGACCGCATCTTCGGGTAGCGCGTGCGCAAGCGGTTGCGCCGCGCCGGCGACCTCCGGGCCGATCTCGCGGCCGCGGCCGCGGATCAGGCGTTCATAGGCGGAGACGAGGGTGACGTAGGGATTGACCCAGATCCAGCCGTCGCGGGTGAACACTTGGACGTCGAAATGCAGGTGCAGCGAGGTGCCGCCGGGATGGTCAAGATAGTTGGAGATCACGCCGATCTTCTCGCCCTCGCTGACGGCGTGGCCGTTGACGAGGCCGTCGGCGTTCATCGCGGAGGGGTTCATGTGCATATAGCGGAAGCGGATATGCTCGGTGCGGCTGTTGACCTGGAGCGTCGCCGCTTGGTCATTCGGCCCGCGGATCACGGTCGCATCGCGCACGGCGACGACGCTCCGCTGCTTGGGGTCGCAGCGTTGGCCGGCGTCAGTATTCGCCGCGCAATCGGCGGCGCGGATGTCCTCACCCTGGTGGCCATAGCCGCCCGGGCACTGCCAGACCGCGAAGCTGCGGGACTCGCAAAAATTATCGCGCCAGGGATAAGTGGCCGGCCCGTCGATCCGGTCGCGCTTGCCATAGGATTGCGAGCGGACGAAGGCCGTCGCCTTCGCCAGCGGAAAGCGAATCTGCGCATAGGCCATGACGTCGGGATGGCCCGTCTGCTTGCGGTAGCCGGTGTTGGGAATGATGTCGCCGCTCGGCCGGTAGTCGAAATCCGCCGATCGCCCCAAAGGCCGATCGACGATTTCGGAGGCGATGTCCGTCAGCGGACGCACGCGCTGGCCGCCTGCCACATGCAGCGCCTTCAGGAAACGCTCCGCGACCGGGTAGGCCTCCTTGCAGGCGAGCCGCCGCGGCTTGGCAACGCTGTCGAGGCACTGGATCGACACGACATAGGCGGCGCCGAAGCGGCTGAAGGCGTAGCGCACATAGCCTTCGCGGATGAAACGGCGCAGATCCGGATATTGGCCGGATAGGGACTTGACCGGCTCGCCCTTGCCGCCGGCGGGATCGGCAAGATCGTAAATCAGGGCGGAACCAGTGATCTGGACCTCTACCGGCTTTGCGAACACCCGTTGCGGCAGGCCGTCGCCGGCACCCGGCTCGAGCGAGAAAACGGCGTTGTAGCCGGCAGGTCCCGCATCGAACAGGTCGGCCGCACTGAAGTCGGACTGGTCGCGGGTAAGCGACAGGTTCGCTGGCGCGCCGCTGCGCTGCGCGTCGAGATAGGCGGCGGCATCGAAGGGCAGCAGCACCGGAACGGAGCTGCGGGCGATACCTGAGAAGAATTGCGAGGAAACCCCGTTGAGTTGCACCAGCGCTGGCAGCGCGCGAGGGTCGAAGCGGCCGACCGATCGGCGCTGTGCGAACACGAAGTCACCGGCGATCGCGGGATGGGCGTTGATTTCGCTGCGGAGCTGGTCGAGAGCTACACGCCAGTCGATGCGCAGCGCCGTGAGCGAGGGGGTGCGGAATTCGTCCGCGGACAGCGGCACCGCCTCGGCAACCAGAAGCGTAAGCAACCCCAGAAGAGACGAGACGAAGCGGAACCTGTGCCTGCCCACTGTTGTCCCGCCCCCCGGCGACCTTGCCTGTTCCGACCGCTCGGCCGCTTTGCCTAGTCCTTGGCGCGCTCGGAGTATGAGCCGTCTTCAGTCATCACCACGATGCGGGTGCCGACCGAGATGTGCGGCGGCACGGTGGTGCGGATGCCGTTGGAGAGCACGGCGGGCTTGTAGGACGACGAAGCCGTCTGGCCCTTGGTCACCGGCTCGGTCTCGACCACTTCCAGTGTCACGCGCTGCGGCAGAGCGAGCGAGACCACGTTGACATCGTGGGTCGACAGCTTGACGGTCATGTCTGGCTGAAGATAGGCGGCGGCATCGCCGACGACGTCCTTGGGGACCTGGACTTGGTCATAGGTCTCGGGGTTCATGAAGTGGAAGCCGTCGCCATCTTCATAGAGGAACGTGTAGTTGCGCTCTTCGATCGTGGCCTTCTCGACCTGGTCGGTGGTCTTGTAGCGCTCGGAGATCTTTACCCCGTCCGAGATTCGGCGCATTTCGATCTGGCTGACCGGCGTGCCCTTGCCGGGATGGATGTTCTCGGCGCTCACGACGACATAAAGCTTGCCGTCTTGCTCGATCACGTTGCCCTTGCGAATAGAACTGGCGATGACTCTCAAAGCTGTATTTCCTGCTTGCTTAGCCCGGCACCGGCCAGGGCGTGGTCAAATTGATGGGGGACTGCGGGCCTTGAGTCGGACCTCGGCGCCCTTTTCGGGCCGCAACATACTGATTTTGCCGTTGGATGCCAGCATTTTGCTGCCCCCCGGGATGGTCCGTTGATGGTTGGGGACAAGCCCATCAGCCCGTTTTGGGCCCCCAACCGGCACATCGACCGACGACCGTTCCTCCAGGCAAGGGGGGCGATCACGGCGGCAGTCCGGGCCTTCTTCGCCGAGCAGGGCTTTGTCGAGGTCGAAACCTCGGTTTTGCAGGTCTCGCCGGGCAATGAAACCCATCTGCATGCGCCCCGAACCGGGATCATTCGCCCCGACGGTAGCGCGGTGACGCGGTATTTGCGGACTTCGCCGGAATTTGCCTGCAAGAAGCTGCTTGCGGCCGGTGAGCCCCGGATTTTCGAGCTGGCGCGGGTGTTCCGCGACCGGGAGCGGGGCGACCTGCATCTGCCCGAATTCACCATGCTGGAATGGTACCGCGCTGGCGCCCCCTATGACGCCATCATGGCCGACTGCGTCGTCGTGATCGCACACGCCGCGCAGGCGACCGGAATCGGCCGGTTCTCATTCCGTGGCCGGACCGCCGACCCCTCCGCGGAGCCGGAGCTTTTGACGGTTGCCTATGCCTTCGAGCAATTCGCAGGCATCGACCTGCTGTCGACCATTTTAGGCGACGAGGGCGACCGCGATGCGCTCGCCGCTGCCGCCGGGACGAAGGTGCGGGTGACGGAGGACGACACCTGGTCGGATATCTTCAGCAAGGTCCTGGTCGAGCACGTCGAGCCGCATCTGGGGCAGGGGCGTTTGACCATTCTGTTCGAATACCCATCTCCCGAGGCAGCGCTGGCCCGGGCGAAGGCGGACGATCCGCGGGTCGCCGAACGGTTCGAGGTCTATGCCTGCGGGGTGGAGCTTGCCAACGGCTTCGGCGAATTGACCGATGCCCCGGAGCAGCGCCGGCGCTTTCAACTGTCGATGGCGGAGAAGCAGCGGCGCTACGGCGAGGCGTATCCCCTGGACGAGGATTTTCTTGCCGCCGTCGGCCAAATGCCGGAAGCGAGTGGCGTGGCGCTCGGCTTCGACCGGCTGGTGATGCTGGCGAGCGGCGCACAACGGATTGATCAGGTGGTATGGACGCCGCCTCAGGGTGAGACATGACGAAGGCCAATCTTGCACGCACCTTGCGTGAGCCCAGCGAGCTCGTAGAGCGCGGTCTCGCGCCGGCCCCGGAGCTCGCGGCGCTCGAGCGCGTCGCCTCGCGCTACGCGGTCGCGATCACGCCGGAGCTCGCCAGTCTCATCGACAGCTCAGATCCCGATGATCCCATCGCGCGGCAATTCGTTCCGAATGCTGCGGAACTCGAGGTCCAGCCGGGCGAGGATGCCGATCCGATCGGCGATCACGCCTGGTCGCCGGTTCCTGGCATCGTGCATCGCTATCCCGACCGGGTTCTGTTCAAGCTCGTGCACGTCTGCGCGGTCTATTGCCGCTTTTGCTTCCGCCGGGAAATGGTCGGCCCGGGCAAGGAGAACGCGCTGTCGGAGAGCGCCTATCGCGCAGCGATCGCGTATATCCGCGCGCGCAGCGAGATCTGGGAGGTGATCCTTACCGGCGGCGATCCCCTGATGCTGTCGCCGCGGCGGATGGGCGAGATCATGGCCGATCTCGCCGGGATCGATCACGTCAAGGTCATCCGCCTGCACACCCGCGTGCCGGTGGCCGATCCCGACCGCGTCACCGACGAGATGGTCGCCGCCTTGAAGGTGAAGGGCGCCACGACCTGGGTCGCGCTGCACGCCAACCACGCCCGCGAGCTTACGGACAAGGCGCGCGACGTCTGCGCCCGCCTCGTTGATGCCGGTATTCCGATGGTCAGCCAGTCGGTGCTGTTGCGCGGCGTCAATGACAGCGTCGCCGCTTTGTCGGATTTGATGCGTGCTTTCGTCGAATGCCGGATCAAGCCCTACTACCTGCATCACGGCGACCTCGCGCCGGGCACGTCGCATCTGCGCACCACGCTCGCGGACGGGCAGGCCTTGATGCGCGAGCTGCGCGGCCGGGTGTCGGGATTGTGTCAGCCGGAGTTCGTGCTCGATCTTCCCGGTGGCGCCGGCAAATCACCGGTTGGCCCGAATTACGTGTTGGCGGTGCAAAATACCGCAGCCGCCAAAGGTGATGCGGCGTCGGAAACGCGCTATCGTATCGTTGACTATTGCGGCGACGTTCATCTCTATCCGCCTGAGAGCTGAGCGGACAAGACGAGGACGCACCGGCCTTTCGGAGTGGAGGAGCAGAATGAGAAAAATCGTCGTGGCACTGTCGCTGCTGGTCCTGTTCGGCGGCACGGCCATCGCCCAGACCGGCAGCAAGGGATCGACGACGTCGGGTCAATCCGGCGGCGGATCCGTACTGCCCGCACCGGTCGGCCATCGCCAGCCGCGCGCCTCGGACGTGCCGAACGAGAAGAACCTCAGCGATCCCAGTGATCCCCTGAGCAAGGAAAACCAGGCGCTCGACAAGAAGATCAAGAGCATCTGCCGCGGGTGCTAGGTTATTCTCCGCGGGCAGGGCGCGACAGCTCGCCCCGCCCGCAAGGGTCCGCCTAGGCAGAGCGCTCGTGAATGCCCGCGCGCTGTGCGTTGCGCCGGATCTCGACCGCGTCGGCGAGCTGCTCGAGCGCACTCGCCGTCGTCGTCCAATCGATGCAGCCGTCGGTGATGCTCTGGCCGTAAGTGAGCGGCTTGCCCGGCACCACGTCCTGGCGGCCGGCGACGAGGTTGCTCTCGATCATCACGCCCATGATGCGGCTCTCGCCACCAGCGATCTGGCCGGCGATGTCGGCGGTGACGATCGGCTGGTTCTCCGGCTCCTTGCTCGAATTGGCGTGGCTCGCATCCACCATCAGGCGCGGCCCAACGCCGGACTTGGCGAGCTCGTTGCAGGCCGCCGCAACGCTCGCAGCGTCGTAGTTCGGCTTACTGCCGCCGCGCAGGATGATGTGGCAGTCCTCGTTGCCGGCGGTTGACGCGATCGCCGAGCGGCCGCGCTTGGTCACCGCCATGAAATGGTGCGGATGGGCGGCCGATTTCACCGCGTCCGCAGCGATGCGAACATTACCGTCGGTGCCGTTTTTGAAGCCGACCGGGCAGGACAGCCCCGATGCCAGCTCGCGATGGATCTGGCTTTCGGTCGTGCGCGCGCCGATCGCAGCCCAGGACACGAGGTCGGCGATGTATTGCGGTGTCGTCATGTCGAGGAATTCGGCGCCGGCGGGCAGGCCGAGATTGTTGACGGCCGAGAGCACGCTGCGCGCAAGCCGCAGGCCCTTGTTGATGTCGAAGCTGCCATCGAGGTCGGGGTCGTTGATCAGACCCTTCCAGCCGACGGTGGTGCGCGGCTTCTCGAAATAGACCCGCATCACGATCTCGAGCTGGTCGGCAAGATCCTCGCGCAGGCGTGCGAGCTTATCGGCGTAGTCGATCGCGGCCTCGGGATCGTGCACGGAGCAGGGCCCGACGACGACCAGAAGGCGGTCGTCCTGGCCGTTGAGGATGGCATGGATCGCATTGCGCGCCGCCATTACCACGCGGGTTGCGGTGAGCGTGCGCGGGATCTCCCGCATCACCTCTTCCGGCGTGCTCAGCTCTTTAAGTTCGCGGATGCGAAGATCGTCGGTCGTGCTCAGCACGGCGGGCTCCTGTTGTTAGAGAACCTGCCGGCCAATAAAAAAGCCGCCAGGTCTGGCGGCTGTTCAGATGTCTTGCTGCAATGTGTCAGATTGAGCGCGATCCTCCCGCCGCCAGCGAGCTGTCGTAGCTAAAGTACCAAAAATAGCTGGTGGCGAAGGTGATCATGGCGGGCTCTATAGCGCAGCATTTAGGGCTTGTCACCCCCCAAACAAGAGGGTGAGCGCGACGCGTCGATCAAGTGTTGCTGTTGCGTGCCGCAAGCGAGATGCCGATCAGCGTGGCGCCGCCGAACAGGAGGTTGATCCCGACGAGGATACCGATCGCCCATTCGGCCGAGCTGGGCAGGCCCGTGATGACCAGGAACGAGATCACGATGTCGACGAGGCCGGAGATCACGAGCCACGACCAGCGGCCGGTCAGCTCGCGGCGATGCTCCAGCGCATACATGATGGTGGCGACGCCTTCGGCGAGGAAATATGCCCCGAGCACGATCGTCAGCGTCAGCACCGCCTGCATCGGCCGCGCCAAAAGGACCATGCCGGCGAGCACGGCGAGCGCCGCGGAGATCAATGACCACCAGAAGCCCGGCATGCTGCGCGCCCAGAAGGTCACGAGCAGCCCGCCGATGCCGCTGATCAGGAACATCCAGCCGAGGAAGATCGTGATCGCAAGGCTCGCGAGCGGCGGCAGGATCAGCGCGGCGATGCCGAGAATGACGAGCAGGATGCCTTCGAACAGGAAGGCTTTCCAATGCGCCTTGACTGCTCGGCTCATGGCGGACTGCAAGCGCGCAAATTGCTCGGGCGACGTCATGGAGACCTCCAGGGCCGCAACGACGAGATGCGGCTCACTCTAGTGTGTGCGTTCCGCGGTGACCACCCGCCTCAGGGCGCGGATGAGAACCCTTCCGCGCTGGTGCGGATGCGGTTGCGGCCGAGAACGTAGATCGCCGTTGTGACAACCAGTAGGGCGATACCGAGCAGGATCGAGGTCAGACCGATGGGAATGAGCACCAGGGTCACGTTGTGATCGGGATTGACCAGCCAGTGATGGATCGAGGTCAGCACGAAGGCGAGGCCGACAAAGCCGACGCCGCCGCCGATCACCAGCAGCGCCCACATGCGCCGGAGCTGGCTGAGGCGCTCGCGCGCGACCTCAGTGCGCGGCGCGTGGTGGCGCGCGACACGCCGCACCAGGCGGATGGCGAAAGCGATCGAACTGAATCCGATCAGAAGGCTCGCCGCGCCGAACCACATCCGCACATTCGGGTCGAGGTCGGGCATCCGCTGCAAGGTCAGCAGCGGAAAATCGAAGCTCGCATGCAGTGCGAGCGGCCCCATCAGCATCAGGACGCGGCTAGAGAAACGCGCCCAGTCGCGATGATGACGATGCGCGCCGAGCGCCGTACCCGAGCGGGCGATGGCGAGATAGGCTCCCGCAATGATGCCGAGTGCGCCGTGAAAGGGCACTGTGAGCACGCTGCGCAAGGCCGCGAGCGCGCGCCACATGTCGGCATGCTGCACGAGATAGGCGAGGTTTTCGTAGGCGGCAAAGCCGAGCCCGACTGCGGCGCCATAGACCACTGTGTCCATCGGATTGGCAAAGGTCCGCCGCTTGGTCGAGGAGACCAGCACGATGGCGATGACCTTCACCGCTTCCTCCGGCAGCGCCACGCCGAAGATCGAATGCATGGCGAGCGCTGCCCAGGGATCGTCGGGGGCTGCGACCATCTTGGCGAACGGCGCACGCGCGAGCCCCAGCAGCGAAATGCTGGCCGCGCCGAGCAGGAAGGCGGTCCAGACCTGGGCCGGCGGGCCGGGGCGCTCTTCGGCCGCGATGACGAGCCAGAGCATCAACAAGGCCGGTGCGACGGCGGCCGTCCCGATCACGGTCGGCAATGCTTCAAGCAGTGTCATCATCGGCCGGACAATAGGTTCCCTTGGTCAGCTTATCCACTTGAAGCGATGCGACGATGTGTCATGTGCTTGCTGTCGCAACGCTTAACGGTCCCGACAGCTTCCGTTCATCAGTGCGCGGCGCGCGAATCAAAAGCCCCAGCGCAATCAAGTGCATAACCATTTCCGCTCGATTTTTACATCAAGCACCGCGCACATTGCATAGAGCGATGATTAGTCCGAAAAATCAAAGAATTCAGACCTTTTCTTCGCGCCACGATGCGCGCGTTCGTACCGCGTGTCCATAAGCGAAATCGCAAAAGCCGGGCAGGCGGAGGCACTTGGAGCGCCTATCGTTGAGGCGGCGATTGGTTGCGGCGCGAGCGCACCTGCTCCAGCTGCCAGAAGACCCGCACAAAACAAATAGCACGACGGCCTGATCGGGAGCGGCAAGGTGTATCATGCCCCTGACAAAGCAACAGCTATGCCATCTGTTCCCGGCGGCGCTCCGCGTCCGATGCAGACGCGCCGCTAGTGCAGCTCACCTGTCGCCGCACCCGCATATGAGCTGTCGGAAGCTGATTGAGCGTCGGGCGAGATGTCGAACGCGCCGAGATGGAATTCATCGCCGACGGCATCGGCCGACGGCACGTGCGCGAGGAGCGTGAAGGCCGCATCGGGATATTGCTGCCAGACCTGGAGGTCGCCCTCCGTAATTGTCAGCCAGCCGAACGTGTACATGTAGCGTCCAGGCTCGGTGACTCGGCCGACGCGTTCCCAGGTGATCTTGTTGACAGCCATTCGGTCTCCGATCGCAAGCGAGCAATGACAACGATGGCCGCGCACAAGGCACGGTCGACATGAGTTTGCCTCAGCAATTTGGGCCAAGACAAGGCAATCAGTCGAACGCGGTTAAGACCGCCCCGCGGCCATCGAGACCATGGGCCGGCCCGTCATCGCGAAAGCACGTGACCGCGACGCACGGGGGCAACCAGCCGAACGACTTCGCAGGTCGCAACGAGGCCGATCAACCATGCGATGTTGAGCAGTCCGAGGCGCGCCACGACTGCCGTCGTGAAGGCACCGGCACCGCCAAGGAGAGGCGTGACAGCGAGCAGCGTGAGCTCGTATGCGCCGTAGGCACAAAGGAGCGCAAGCGTGAGCACGAGCAGCGTGCTCTTCGAGGAGAGATGCTGGAGCACGACTGATGCTGCCGCGGTCGCAGTCAGTGCGGCGGCACCGATCGCAAGGCCCCAGGCCATCGTGCTTGGCTCGATCGGATAGTGAAGCGCGGCGAACCCGATGGTCTGATTGACGAGCCACGCACCGGCGACGACAAGCAGCGCCGGCCGTAGCGGCAGTGTCGCCGCGGCAATGACCGAGAACGCCGCAAAGGGCGTTGCACAGGCGAGCGCGAAGCTCGCAAGCATGCATGAGACGATCAGCAGCGCGAAACTGAAGGCCGGTGCATGGTGTGGCTCGACCGGACGAAGGCGGACGTCATCGACGGAAGGCAGCATGAAATATCCTCTCGTCGAACTCTATTACATTTTCAGATCTGCGACAGTCCGGATGAGGTCTCGGGCTGGCGGAACCTAGATATCACCGGCCGATGAGCAGGACGATCGTCGCCAAGACAATGGCGAACCCGATCGCGGGGAGGATGATCCAGACTGTTTCGTTCCTCATGCCGACCGATGAGGCCGGAATTCGCGGTATTGCGATAGCTATACGTTGGTTTCGTCAAGTCCGGCGCTGGCTCCCCCGGCGGAGCCGGTAGTTCCTTCAAACTCAATTGGTTGATGAGCGTATGGGGGAGCTCCAATAGCTTTTTTCGCGTCTCCGACGCGAGGGCGCTCCTTATCCTCGCCGGGACGGGACATTCTGATTTCGACGATGGCAATCTTACCCGTCACCAGCCTACCCGCAGTCCGGCCTTGCCGGTGTAGGCGAATCCGCCGCCGTCAAACCGGCTCTGGTAGGACGCGTTGGCGTAGAGCGTTGTGTTCGGTCTCACCTGCGCGCTGACACCGACATTGAGCTCGCCCCAGAGACCGCCGAGATCAGCAAAGAACGGAATGAAGCCGGTCTCTGAAGAGAACGACGTGACCGGGTTGCCGCGGAATTCGTTCCAGAGGTTTGGCCGGATCCAGGCGGTAATTTGTTGCGCGAACCCGTCAAGTGCCCATGTACGACCAAACCTTGCGCCAAATCGAGCGGCGAGCGAATCGACGTCGGCAAAGCGGACCTGGGCGGCGACGTCGGAGGCGTCATGGATGTTGATGTTCTGATAGATCAGCTGCGCCTGCGGTTCGATGAACCAGCCGCCGGCGAACTTGAAGGGATAGCCGCCCTCGAACGAGGTGGCCAAACCCTGGCCTTGGGTCCTGAATGTCGGCAGGCCGCGGCTAGCCGTCGAGTTGATGTCGTAGAAGGTGCCCTGCAGGATCGCATCGAGGTACCAGCCGCTCGGCCCGAAGTGAGTCCAGTAGCCGCCGAGCGTGTAGGCGGTGAAGTCGCTGTTGCCTTCCCTGCCGTCGAAATGGGTGACCTGTCCCTGGTTGCCGCCGATTGCGAAATAACCACCGGCGTGATCGCGCGAACCATCGGGTCGGTCTTGGCGGAGGAAATCCATGCCCGCCTGCAGCCCCAGGAATTGGTATTCAAAACGCGGACCGCCGGTGCCACCACTCAACACGCCGAGGCTATCGCCGTGCTGGGTACCGTTGACGCCGATGATCCGACCCCAGCCAAGATATGGTGAGCCGGGAACGAGCGGGGCGGCCTTGTAGTATCCGGCTGGGGCCGCGGTTGGATCGAACTCCTCTCCGACGCGCTCGTGCAATGTGTCGAGCAGATTGCGGCCATACAGGAGCGCCATCGACGGGATCGCCGCATAGAGGGAGGTCTCGATGCGGAAGTTTGGAGTGGTCGGCGTCGGTGGAATGGGAGGAACCGGTGTCTGACACTCCGGCAAGTTCGGGGTCAGCGTGCAATTCAGCGTCGAGCGCAGGTACCAGTTGCCGTTTCCTGCATCGGCGCCGACGCCGCCCAGGAACAGGGTGTATTCGTAAGGGCCGGCGACGGCGGGAGCGCCGAGCGTGAATACGCCACCGGCTGACCGGCCGGGATCAAGTGCCTGCACGACCAGGATGCCGTCGTTGACCGTCAGCGCGCCGGCACCACCGGCATTCTTGGCAAAAAGCCGCGTCGCACCGCCAGCGCCAAGGGAGGTGCCATCGACCACGAGCACGTCGGAATGCGAGTTGGCGCCCCCCTCGTTCAGCACGGTATCGAGCAGGAGCTGACCGCCGTTCGCGATGAATGTGCCACCACCGTTCATTCCGGGCGTATGGCCACCCGAAATCAGCAACACGTCACCGGCAACCGGATTGGCCTGCAGATCGATGATGCCGGAATTGGTGAAGCTGGTCGCACCGAGAATCTGGCCCCGCCGAGCGCCATCGCGTTGAAATTCAGTCCCAGTGGCAAATACTGGCCGGTGGCATCAAGGATGGTCGCCCCGGGACCGCCCAGCAACGCCAACGTTCCGTTATTGGTGAAGGTACTGGGACCGCCACCAAGATCTGAAACCGCGACACGCAGCGTGTCGCGAACTCCGTCACCATTGGTGTCGGCGAAATGGCGCAAGTTGAAGATGCCGTTGTTGATGACATCGTTCACACCCGCGAGCTGGACAAAACCCGTGATGGTGCCGTTGTTGATGATGATCGGATCGCCGGCAATGGCGCGATCGGACAGTGCCCCAATACTTCCGTCATTGGTCAGGGTCGCGATCCCACCGGCGGAGCTGAGGAAAACACCGGTAGCCTGCAAACCCCAAATCGGCCCGACACTGGTCAGGTCGGCCTGCCAGCCGCCCATGATCGATCCGCCTGGCGCGATATTGACCGTCACGCCACCGCTGCCGCTGGTTGCGCCGATTGCGGTACCGAACTGTCCCGGTGTCGATACGTTGGCCGCGTTGACTTCGACATGTCCTGTCGTTGTGGAGCGCGCAATCGGCCCGTGCAAAGTCTGGGTATCGGTGAGCAGCCCGTTGCTTCTGGCGAGTATCGTGCCACTGTCAGCCAATATGCCAACAGCATTGGAGCTGTTGGTCGTATCGATCGGCCCGGTGGCATTGACGGTGATGCTGCCACTGCCGGAAAGGGCAACGATGCCAGCGCCGCCACCGCCCTGGGTGGTAATGCCCGGACCGGTGTAGGTCACCGTGGTTGGCGCGTCGGCGTAACTGATGGTTCGGATAGCTACGGGGTTGTTGAAAATATTCGAATCGGGGACCGCGGTCCCGAAGCTCATGATGGTCGATGCTACGCTCGCAGTTAGCGACCGACCGTTTGCTGCGGTGGCCGAATCCAACTGGACGGCGATCCCAGCCTTCACAGGTTGTGTAGGGCTGCTGTCCCCGGGGTTCGCGCCACTGACTGTGATGACGGTGCCGGGGCTGGTGGTGACCGATGCCGACCCGTCGCCCTCGACCCATACGACGATGCCACGAGGCCTGTTTCCAAACACGTTGATCGTGCCGCTATTGTAAGTCACCGACGCATCGCCGGCTCCCGACGGGACAAGCAATGAGTCTCCGGCATGAGCGATCAAGCCGTAAAAGCCGGACCCACTCACACCCGGCGTGCCCGTGATATTGCCGGAAGCAACTATTGCGGCATTTCCTGTTCCGCGGTTATCGGCCTGGATGCCAGTAGCCTCGGTTCCGCTGGAGGTTAGGCTCCCGCCGCTCCAGGTTACGCCCGCCAGATGAGGAATCCCCGTCAGGTTTGGCATCGCGAACGCAACGATCGCGTCCTCGCTTGCGGTGCCGGCCACGTCGATCGTGGTGTTCGTTGCGCTGATGATCGCGTCGCCGCTCGACTGGATTCGCAATCCGGTGTTGTTCGCCGTGAGAGGATTGGCCGTATTGTTGATTGTTACGCCATCCGTAGTGATGGTGATGTTGGCACTCCCCGAAGTCACGCCCGTGGAGTTGGCGGCGTTGACAGCGTTAACGCCGCCTGCGCCAGCGGGGATGACGACATTGACACCGGGTAGAAGTGTGAGGCCGATGGGGGTGCCGCCGGTGCCGTTGTTGGTATCGACGTTGATGCCGCCGGAATAGGGGTTGCCGCCAAGCGTACAGATCGTGTTGCTCGCGGGACCTGCGCACTGCGCCAGCGCTGGCGACAGTCCCGCATCGAATGCGGCTTGGGCAGTTACAATGGCGGCTAACGAAACGGTTGATAGCAGCCGATAGCGAAGCAATCGACACGAGACAGGATTACGAACCAGTCGGGAGAGCGCGGCACTCGCAATCGAATGGTGTTCTCGGCGCTTTAGGGTGTTCCGGACTTGCCGATCCGACACACAAGCGCCGACGGCCGCGAATCCATACTTCATCGCTCTCCCCACCGAGGTGATACAAGCAAATGAAAAAGGCGCGCCGTCCCGTTTGGTTGGAACGCAAACACAATCGTTGCGTCACACGATCAGCATGACGCTTAAATTCAAGCTCCCCAGCCTGACTGTAAACAACACCACAATCGTCAATGAAGTCGCGAGCGTCTCCTTGTCCCCGCGCGACGCCATCTGTGATTTGTGGTCGCAATCCCCAGCAACGGTCCGGCAACTGGCGGCAGCTACGGGACCGTTGCTTGTGAGGCCTGTCGGGTTGCCGATAGGCACCCTGATAAAAGACGACAAATCCAGAGCGTGCAATTGTCCTTAAAGACAATTGCCCGTCAAAGGTGTCGTCCTGGTTGTGACGATCAGCGGCACACTGTCCTTGAGCTGGTGCTTTGAGCACGCAAGGTGCGAAAGAAATCTTGCGAGCTCGGGCGAGGGAGGGAAAAATTTCGGTACAGCCATCCCATTCACGGAACTGCCCGACGCGCAACTTTAGGAGATCGCAGGACCGTCGGAGTCGCACACCGCGATGTCCCACTCGATCCGGCAGATCACCGGTCGGTATGGGGGATCTCGTAGCGCTCCAGCCGCTCGACGGCCGCCTGTTGCTCGTGATGTCCCAACCACAGGACGAAGAGGATCAGCGAGCCGCCTAAAGCAGCCAAGCCGAAAGCAAGCTGCCTCATCCCGCTTGAATGCGCAGGAGGGACCGACGTTCCAGCGCCGGCGCCACTTCGGTTCGGCGCCCTATATTGAAGGGCTGACCGATCCGCAGGGCATATGGGTTCTGACCAGGCGCCCGTGCAGGCACTCTCCATGTCGCTCGTGGACGAAGGCAAGCAAGCCCATGACAATCAAAGCGGCGACGACACACACGGTTACGAAGTTCTGCGTCATGGTGCCACTCCAGTTGCTGGAGTCTGATCCGCGGTTATCGGGCTGGATCAGCACATCATCGACGAGCTCGGCGGTGAACGACCAACTGCCAGCCCCTAGGCCGGCGGGTTCTCCATGCGCCGCGGCCGCATCCTGACAGGTGGCTTTTTTTGCTTTGTGGGAGAGCGAACCTGCGGACTGTCGCTGTCGGGCTGGCGTTCTTGCTGAGCTGGCGAAATAGACCGTTCAAATCTGGCGGCCCACCGCTGCGCGGACCGCCTTTCAAGTTCTAAAGGGACCATACTCACGACCGGAACTCCGGGTTCGCGATCCTGCCCTGGCTTGAAGACATCAACGCTCGCCACGTCTCAAAGGTCCATCGGACACAGCGGAAGAAGGAATGGGCAAGTCTTTGATTTTGTTGGCGCTCCCTAGCGAAGTCCCACTTTCCTAAGTAATCAACGATTTAGGTTTGTCTATTCGCCACAACGGACCACAGACGAACCAAGGCTTTCTAACGGGGTGTCTACGAATTTCGGGCGGTTTTTTCGGGCCTCAGCCACCGGTCGGGGCGGCGTTTTCTTGGTAGACCGATGAAGGGGCGCTTTGCTTAGTTTCAGCTTGCGTCGGCAACATCGCAGGCGAAGGACCGGGCTCCTAGGTACTCCGGGCCTCGCTGTAAAGCATAATGCGACAGAAGTCCGGACATGTCCGCCAGAGGTTATGCCGACGATCTCAACGCGGCCGTTCGCTACGCCTTGGAGACGACCCGTGCCGTTGCGGTCCGCCCATTCTACTCTGAGGTCTCCGAAAGCCACGCCTTCGAGCGCGAAGAGGATCGTCAGGAGCGACGGCACGAATTGGGATCCAAAAGTCCGTTAGGGAGGAGATTGGACGGCAGTTGAGCGAAGCCGCAGATGGGGAATGTCCCGTCTGCGTCGCATTGAACCCCCGGTGTGATCGGGCGTTCTAACCACGTGCGTCCAGAAAAGAAGAGGCTTGTGCGCTCATGGATCGGTCCAGGGAAGTGGCAATGCTTGCGCAGGCCGACCAATTGATCGCTAGAGCTGAAATGGCGACCATCGAGCTGATCGCTGAATTCGACAAAGAGCGCGTCGCCGGTCACGACACGGCGATTGCAGAGCGCACGCTTCGTGCATTTACCGATAGCCTTGAAGCTCTAAAAGAGCGGCGAGAGCTTACCCGTCGGACCATCCAGCAGTGCGGTCTGTGAAGCTCTAGCCTATGAACGCTTGGTAGGGGCGTGAGAACCTACGCGTGCGGCTTGGCAGAGAGAGCGGTTCAGCCGCGACCTGGAACGTGACGAGCGGCAACTGTGGCACGCCGAGGCAAAGGCGGGACCGTTGACGCCAGCAAGTCCCGCCGATCACGACGCAAGGACTAGAGACCTAGAACCGACTGCAGTCTCCGCCAAACGATTTGGGTGTAAGGAAGGCCCTGTTCCGCGGCTCGTTCCTCGCGATCCTTCCGGCTAAATTCTCTCTCTCTCCGCTCGAAATCAGCCAGTTCCTTTCGCGCCTCCTCTAGAAGGTGGTCTCGCGGTGCTTTGGCCAGTTGAGAGCGTTCCGTCATTGCTTATCCGTCTCCTGCTGGTGCCCCAGCCCTAGGAAAACTGGAACAGCAGAAAGGTTCGATGCCTTAAAATCAAAAATTTATGACGGCGAGGGCGATCTAATTGTTACCTCGGTTTGTCAGCGGGCGGGCAGCTTCATGCACTTTCCTTCCCACAGTTGTCCAATCCCAAGCCTCAGATTGAGGTGGTGTCGGGCCGAACCCCGACCCGTTCAGCGCGGCGGCGAAGGCGGCCCCCGCGCTCGAAGATGGCATAGCGCCGCGGATAATTTCAGCTTATCTTTCGCGGAATAGATCGGGGCCGATTTCGCCTTGCTCGAACGGGGCGAGGAAGATCCCCTCCGCCCGGCGGGCGAGCAATCGCGCCAGGTTTGTCTTGCGCATGGAGAGCAGCAGGCGGCGGTAGTCGTCACCGTCCCCGGCCAGCATATCGAAGGCGTAGAACTGCGCCTCGTGGTCGTGCTTGCGGGAATGCAGGGCGTCGAAATCGGAGATGCCGTCGACGTTGAGCACGACGGTTTCGCCGTCGAGCATTGAGCTTGCGCGCGGTTTCGACAATCCATGGAAAGCGCTTTGTCCAATCCAACCCGCCTCTTGTGATCAGGCGCACGCGAGCGTGCGCGCGGATCACCATCATCCGACAGCCGTCATGCTTGATCTCGTGGAGCCAGTCCTTTCCGGCGGGAATGGATATGCCGCGGGTGGGAATACAGGGCTGAAAGAGGTGCGCGGGCATGTTAGCCCGCCTTGCGCTTTTTCGCCGCCTTTTTTGCTGGCGTCTTGGTCGGCCGTGCCTTCGGCGCGCCCTTCTCGGAGGCGAGGCTTTGGCGGAGCGCGTCCATCAAGTTGATGACGTTACCGGGCGCGGTCCTTTTCACCGCGGCGATCGGCAGGCCTTTCTGCTTCTTGGCGAGCAGCTCGGCAAGCGCCGCCTCATAATGGTCCTCGAATTTCTCCGGCTCGAAATGGCCGCTCTTCTGCTCGACGATGTGCTTTGCGAGGTCGAGCATGTCCTTGGTGACCTTGACGTCCTCGATATCATCAAAATATTCCGCCGCGTCGCGCACCTCATAGGAATAGCGCAGCAGCATGCCGACGAGACCCTTGTCGCGGGCTTCCAGCGCAATGACGTGTTCGCGGTTGGTCAACACCACACGGGCGAGCGCGACCTTGTCGAGCGAGCGGATGGTCTCGCGGATCACGGCAAAGGCGTCATGGCCGACCTTGCCGTCGGGGACGATGTAATAGGGACGCACGAGGTAAAGGTCGTCGATCTCACTCCGCGGCACGAACTCGTCGATCTCGATGGTGCGGGTGCCCTTGCCGTTCGGCATGTCGTACTGCTTGACGTAGCGCGGGCGGCCCATGGTGTTCACGGTCTCGATGTAGTCGGCCGGTGCGAACACCGTCCGGAAGAGACCAGCTACGCCGGTCGGGTAGAAGTAGGCGTGGGTCGTATCGACGTAGGGCGTGTTGTTGACGTTGCCGCGATAGTTCACCCAGTTGATGCCGCCGAACGGGAAGGAGCCGAAAATCTGGCCGCCGTCCACATAGCCGGTGCGCAGCTCCGACGCCGCCTGCGTCTGCAGATAGGTCGCGCGGACTTCCTGATGCGCGATCAAGCCGTCGTAGAACGCATCGCCGCAGATGGCTCCGACACCGGAGAACGGCGTGCCGCCCAGCGCGTTCGCCATCGTGCGGATCACGCCCGCGCACTGCTGGCGCAGGATGCCGGGGGCCGGTGTCGCCGCGGCGAGGTTGAACGGGATGTCGGCCGGGGGACCGGCGACACCAAACTCGTTGTACAGGTTCAGCGTGCTGCCGTCCGCGTAGGTGATGATGCCGAGAATGCCGCCGACGCGGGAGTATTCCATCGTCGCTTCGAAACTCTGGCCAGCGATCTGCATGCGCTCGGCGACCTTTGCCATCACCGGCTCGTCGCCGGACTCCTCGCCGAATGGCCGGACGTTCTGCACCTCTTCGGCCATGACTGCGTCGTTGACCTCGAAGTGCGGGACCGAGAGCAGGCGGATGGCGCGCTTCGGCTTGTCGATGGTCACGCCCGGTGCGCCGCGCGGCGTCGGCGGGACCAGCCGGATGATGCCGTTCTGCTCCTCAACGGCGACCGCCGTGGTTGCGATCGAGGTCTCGGTGTACAGCCCGATCGAGCCGAGATAGCCGGGCACGAACAGCATCTTGTTGATGGCGTCTGTCAGACTGACGACGTTGAAAGCGTCAGTGTGGAAAACGTCGAGCATTTGACTTCTCCTCTAAAGTGCCGCCCTCACGAGCCAGCCTGTTGCGATCCGCTCGTTAGTTCCGGACGATGATGTGGTTCGCCGCGAGCAGTGCAGCGATGGCGTCCTTGTTGGCCTGCGTCGCGCCAGCGAAGTAGACCAGCGCATTGCCGTTGACCTCGGCATCCCGCAGCAAGACCGCGACCTTGACCGACGTGCCCGCGCCGGTCGTCGCACCGCCGTAGATCGCAATCGCATCGGCCGCCGTGGCATCGGCTGCGACCGTGTAGACGCCGCCACCGGACGACTTGAGGATCGTGCCAGCGACGAAGTTGGCCGGATCGTTGATCGTGCCCGCGCCGCGCGAGCGCTCGCCGTTCGCCTCGGAGAGGATGAATTCGCCGGGATGACGGGTTTCGTTGAGAACAGGCATGGTTTGGTCTCCTCGTTGTGGTGCGCTGGCTACTTCTTCCCGCTGATCCGCGCGTTGAGCTTGCCGATGACGTTGTCCCACTTGCGCGGTGCCTGGACGCCCAGCGGCGCCGGGCGATGCGGGATCACGGACGACTGCGCCTCGATGCGCGCGCGCTCTGACATGAGCGCCTTGCGCACGTCGGCGATCGGCTTCTTCTCCGCGATGAAGCTGCGCGCCATCGCAGGCAGCGATGCCATGTTGCAGAGGTCGAGCACCTCGTTGACGTAGCGGGCGTGCTCGTCGGCGCCTTCGGTCTTTGCCTTGGCGCGCAGCTCGACCACGTTGGTTGGCTGCTCCGGTGCGGGCGGCTGCTCCTTCGGCGGGTCCTCCTTCGGCGGGTCCTCGACGGCAGGAGAGGGTGGCGCAGGCGACTTGTCGTCACCTGCGCCGTCCCCTTCCTTCGGCTCCGGCGGCGGAGCCTCGGAAGAAGACATGACGGCCTTGATCCTGTCGGCGGCCTTCGGCGGCAGAACTGATGGACGATGACGTTGTACTGGAGCTGCTCCAGCCTGCGCCGATACTCCACGATGACGCCGCGCAGCGAGCTGTAGCTCGCGCGCCGGGTGTCTCCCGTGCCGATCATGTAGGGCACGCCCATGGCTGAGAACGCCGCGAGCTGCTGCCTGTACTGGAAAGCCTCGTAGGTGCCGCCGACATCGGCGGGCTCCGAAAACTTCACGTCCTCGCCGGGGAGGAGCGCCTGCATGGTGCCAGGTTCGAGACCTGCGAGACCGACGCCCAGCTCCATCGGCTGCTCTGCATCGCTGTTTGCCGGTGCGGGCAGGATGTCCTCGGGCGCCGGGCTCGTCACAAAGCCCGCGAAGAGTGCCGCGATCTTTTTGCGCTCAAGCTCCGCGTCGTCGTACTGGTCGAGGAAGAAAAGCCGGGTGATCGCCGCAGAGACCAATGGCACGCCGCGCACCTGACCGGGGCGTGTCGGCCGGAAGATGTGCAGCACCTGATCTGCAGGCACACGCACCGGGTCCATGTTGAGATAGATTTGCGGATCGACAGGCGCGTCGCCGGGGTGGCCGGGATAGAACCAGTACGCCACACGCTGCGCGCGGTAGTCGAACTCCACACCGTTCATGATGTAGTTGCCGTTCGGCGCGATCTGGTTGAGCCAGTACGGGCACATCTCGCTTTCGAGCAGCTCGACCTGCAGCGGCACGGTGAAGCCGTCCTCGACGCGGCGCGAGCGCATGCGGACGAAGATTTCGCCCGCCTCGAAGAGCGCGGAGCCGACGACGCTCTGCATGCCATAGAAGTCGGTGAGGCCGTCTGCATCGGCCTCGTCGGTCCAGTCCATCCAGACTTCCATGATCTGCTTGCGCAGCTCGGGCTCGTCGGTGATCAGCGACGACGGCTTGATGCCCGCGCCGATCAGGTTGGCGACGAAGTTCTCCCGTGCGGCGACCGCGTGCGCGCTGTTGCGCATGAGGTCGCGGCAGCGCGTGCGCAGGAGCGGCCCCTGCATCGCCATGATGGTGTTGATCGAGAACTGCGTCGGCTTCCACGACGCGAGCCGCCGACGATAGCGACCGCCATCGAAGCCCCCACTGGTCGAGCCTGCTGCGGATGAGAACGGATCAAACTGGTTCGTTGGCCGAACCAGTCCCATCTTTCCCAGCAAGCCCTCCGCGAGCATGTCGCGGAAAGCACCCATCGACTACAGCCCCTTGTCAGCCGGACAAACGATCCTGAACTGCCGGGTCGGGACTAATCCTGCGACTTCGTTTTCCATGTCGTTGAGGATTTGCAGCATCTCCGACAGACTGCGGTACTCGACCCGCTTGTCGCCGTAGCTGACCGTAGAGACGCCCTGGGCGATGGCGTAGCGCAGCGCATCGATCTGAGACTGCGTTGCCAGCAATTGCGCCGGGGTACGGGTGCTGAGCTTCCTAACGCGCATGGACTACACGCCGAGATAGTTCGACCTGACGATCCTTCGCCTTGGTGTTGCTCGGCCACGATCCGCCATGCGCGGCGCCACTTCGGGCTGCGATGGAGCCTCTTGTGGCTCAGGCTCATCGCTGCCGCTAGCTGTAGTCTCGTTTGTTCTTGTTGGCAACGGGATGCGCTGAACATTGAGCAGATAGCCGCCCGCTGCCTGCATCGCTTCGCAATCGAGAAAGTCGTGATGACGCCCGCGCTCGATCCACACCGGCCTTCCATTCGGCTGCACGATGCGTGCCTCGCCGACGAGCTGGTGGCAGTAATCGTCATCGACGCCCTTCGGCAGATGCCACGCGCCGGGCTTGTCCTCACGCCAGCGGATGCGCTCATGCACCCATGACTTCCAATGGTCGGTATCGAGCCGAGCGATGTCGAGCCCGAACTTGCTGCTCTTGCCGGCGCGGTTGACCTCGACCTTCGAGAAGATCAGCGGCGTGCGCATCGGCGAGGAGCTGCCCTTGGTCGCGCGCACGCGCTTGCCCATGCGCCGGCAGAATTCGTAGATGCGGTTGAGCGGCAGCGTGTCCACCTTGCCCGGCCGGAAGCCGCTGTCGATCAGGGTGAGGCGGATCGGCACCTCGCTCACGTCGCTGGTGATGAGGTCGGCGAGGGCGTCCCACACCTCCTCATCGGCGGTGTCGCCCTGCAGCTTGCCGTAATCGACCAGCCATGACGTGGCGCGTGCGCCCCAGCCCCGGAGCACCCATGGCAGCGACTGCTTCTGCACGTCCACGGTGAGGATCATGTAGAGCACGCCATCCGGGACTTCCCCGCGCGAGTACAGCGAGCCGTGCGACTTGGTCCTGATCTCCTCCCATTCCGGGACCTCGCCGCCGCCGGGCGCGTACAGCTCGCCGAAGCCCGCGTTCATGGCCTGCTGCACCATGGCGTCGTCGCCGGACTGCTCGGCCTCGACCAGCACCGCGACGCGCTCGCCGAATGAGACGAAGGGCGAGGCGAGACCGCTGACCCAGAACGAGATGGACTTGCTCTCCATCGGCTGGCCGCGCACTTCGCCGTGCTCATCGACGGTCTGACCCGGCGCCACGTAGCACCCGCGCGCGTTCATTTCGGCCTTGTGCGTGTCCTCGATCACGCCGCCGCAGTGCGGGCATTCGAGGAATGTCGCCCGTGCCGCCTCCAAAGGCTTGGCGTTGCGCGGGTAGCGCAGGAGGTTAAAGCGCGGCACGAAATACTTGCTGCAGTGCGGACACGGCCAGCACCAGTGATGCCGCGTGCCCTGCTGCCAGAGCTGCCAGATCGGGCTCTCGATGTCCTCGACCACGGTGGCTTCCCAAAACAGGAGACCGCTTGCTTCGTCCTTCGCGGCCTGCACCCGGCCGCGCTTCGGGGTCGATGTCACGACGCAGACGAAGTCGGCATAGGTGTCGCCGCGCCGCTCGACCAGACCCAGCGGGCCGCCTTGATTATTCACGTTGTCGCGCATCTCGTCGTACTCATCGACCAGGGCGAGCACGGCCGGGTCCGATTTAAGCGCTGTCGAGCTGCCGCTGTGCGCGAGGCGGAACGGCACGCCCGCCACCACCTTCCGCGTCTTGGTCATGCGCTTGCCGCGCGCGAGCTTGGCGGTCAGCGTCGGCGCCTCGTCGAGGAGCTGCATGACGCGCGGCTCGAACTGCTCGGTCAGAAACTGTTTATTCGGACCGACGTAGAGGATCGGACCGGGCCGCTGATCGAGGCGAGCGCCCGCCACGTCGAGCATCGCTTCGCTCTTGCCCGATTGCGCGCCGAACACCATGACGACCCGCCGATAGGCGCCCGACGCGATGGCGCGCTCGGGCTCGATCACATAGGGCGTCAGGAGCGGATCGCGTGGTCCCGGCACCGCCGCCGTCGCCGGGTAAACCCTGTTCGCTGCCGCCCACAGGTCCGGCTCCATCGGGTCGGACGGCATCATCAACGCCGCGAACCTTCTCCAGCCGTATGGCCTGTGCCATGGCGTGCTCGGCGATGCGACGTAGGCGTCCATTGACCTCACGCTCGATGATCCGGCGCACGGTAAGGTTCGCGCGTGCATGCCGTGGCCAACTCGGCGAACTCGCTTCTCACCACCCCGGCGATGTTGTCGATCATCTCCTCGTAGACCTCAAGAGGGACAAGCCGACCAAGTCGCTGATTGGTGCGCACTTTGATCTCGCGCGCCTTCGCGTCGCGCATCCGGAGGTCCGCCGACAATGGCAAGGCCGTCACGGGCAGCGCAATCCGAGAGGTGTCGGACATTCTCGGGTTTATGACCTGGCTTCACAAGGAAGCGGTTATCCGCGCCTTGAAGCCAAGATCGATGCCGAAAGCGATGATGCGAACGCGCTGACGCAGGAACAGCGGGAGGTCCGCTTGAGCGTGACCGGTTGCGCTTCGAGCGGGAGGACACATCCAGTCGCAGATGACCGAGCAGATGCGTTCGCCGAATTGCAGGTCGCGCGATTGGAATCCGCATTGTCCGCGCTGCAAGTGGCGCTCGTCACCGAGCGCGGGAAGGCAATCGACGTGCCGAACCCGTTGCGGAGCGTGAAGTGACCGGCAATCTCCGCTTTCTGCGGCAGAGCGGAAATCTTGTGCTCGATCATAGTATTACCGCTCACGACCCCTTGCGGACCTTGCCGACCGCAAGGATAATATGACCCACAGAGAAAGCGATCGAGGTCGGTGCGTGGCTGGCAGCGGCTTGGCGCGGTCCGCTTAGAATAATTCCGCTCCTGCAAAATGCGGGGGACGCGATGAAACGGCGCGATTTTATTTGGCTTCTTGGGACTTCCGCGATATGGGCGACTCAGTCTCGAGCGCAACAGCCGCTTCGGACGATTGCGCTCATTGGAAACACGCCGGCGGCGTTTGGTCCCTGGCAAGCCGCTCTTGTTGAACGACTCGGCCAACTTGGCTGGATTGCGGGCCACACGCTGCAAGTCGAGTATCGGTGGTCCGAGGGGCGCCGAGACCGTGTCGTCGCGATTGCCGCAGAGCTAGTCAGCAAGAAGGTTGACCTGATTTCAACCTACGGAGGCGCTGCGGTCGTAGTGAAACAGGCGACTGCTTCAATTCCTATTGTTTTCGTGCCAGCGGTTGACCCAGTAGCGGCTGGGCTCATCGTTGACTTCGCGCACCCGGGCGCCAACGTGACTGGCGTATCGGTTCAACAAGCCGAAATCGGAAGCAAGCGGGTTGAACTACTTCGCCAAATCGTTCCAGGTCTCAGAACCTTAGGAATCCTATTTGATGCAAACTACCCCCCAAGCGTGCGCGAAGCCGATAATGTTGAGGCTGCTACTCGCCAATTTGGCATCACGCTGCTCAGGCGGGGCATTCGTGTAGCTGCCGATCTAGAGCCTGCCTTTGACGCCTTCAAAAATCAGGCTGATGCCGTTTATCTCGCGGATGCTGGCCTAATAGATGGCAATCGCCCCCGCGTCGCTTCACTCGTGCTGGATACCAAGTTACCGACGACGGCCTCAATAAGCGAAACAGCCCGAGCCGGAGCGCTCATGGCCTATGGACCAAACTACCCGGATTTGTTCAGGCGCGCCGCCGAGGTCATTGACAAAATTTTGCGGGGCGCAAGCCCCGGGGACATCCCGGTCGAGCAACCGACCAAATTTTATCTCGTCATCAACCTCAAGAGCGCAAAGGCGCTCGGCCTCACTGTTCCAAATGAGCTGCTCCTGCTCGCCGACGAGGTGGTCGATTAAATGAGCTTAATGTCACTTGTTGGCCCGTGGCTGACCTCAGCCCTGAGCGCGGCGTTGTCCGCTTCCGAGAGATGACCCGACCAATGGCATGCTGGCTGCCGAGGGCAATCTTTGACCCGAAGCGAACTTCAATCTCCTGACCGAATGGACGATGCGTCCACATTTGCACAGTTTAATGCGGCGGCCGTATCGGCCGGGTAATCCCTTCCCATGGAACGAGAACTCCGACGCCTCGAACGCTACGCCCGCCATCAAGCGGCCCTGTCTGCTGACGAGCGCGCAAGGTCCGCCTTGCTCGAAATCGCGGAAGAGTACCGGCTACGCGCCGACTCCCTCGAGGCCAAGCCGCAACCCCAGCTGGATAGGACGTTGAAGGGCTCCTAATCGCTCTTTTTGGCACTCTCGGGGGATTGACTGCCAAGCCGCCGAGGCTCAGCGTCCGTTCCATCATCGCCCGGTCCGTGGCTTCAATCGGTGACTGAGAGACCAGTTGTGCTCCCGCCCACTCAAACAGGGAGCAACCGTCATGCCGATTTCACGGCTGATTTCGAATATAGATTTGACCCACGAACAAGAACATGTTCTTGAGTTGGCCTTCAACCACGCCCTGCGCAAGCTCGACTTGGTGGATCGAAGGGATCCCCTCTGTGATCTCGTCGCCAAGAGGATGATCGACATTCACATGCGCGGCGTGACTGATGCCGTAGCTCTGGCCGAGATGACAGTCCGGGAAATCAGATTGCCGAGACAGTAAAAGCACCCCTGATTTGGCGTCTCCCCAGCTATGTCGAGCAAGTCCGTTCATGTCGAGCAAGTTTTTTCTGGCCCCCTGTGTATCTTTTGATACTTTGCCCACCATGGGAAATTGCTTACTTTTCCCTGAACAGAGGGGCGGGGAATGGAGCGGCTAAAGAACTCGCTGCGGCACCTCGAAGCACCGGTCTGCCCCAATTGCCACGTCGGCATGCGATGGTTCAGATCCGAGCTGGTGCAGGACGACGCGCAGCCGCTAATCGCTCACCTCTTCGTTTGCCCCAATTGCAAGAGCGCTCAGCGGCGGGACAGCAAGGCTGCGCCAGTTCGCATTCCTCCTGAAAAACTATTGAGCCCGCGCTTACGTGTGGTGGGGTGATTCAGCCCACGTTGATTTCCGCTCCTGTGACATCTGCGACCTCGTGCAATGTCTGCTTTCATGCCGCTGTTGAGAGCATAGCCGGACATCATTCAAAGGGGCCGTTGGCGGGTTCGAAAAATTAGCAATGCCTCAATCTTGAGTTGTAGGTAGGCGAGTTCAATCCCAACAATCTGAGGGACAGCAATTCGGCCTTGCGCAATGGAATGGACGACATCGATGCGCCGCTTGATCTCCTCCATTAGATCACAGTACAGCGTCACGAGGCGCGGGTCTAACTTAGCAACGGACATGTTTATCCGCCGATCTAGCTACGCTGCTGCCTTGTCTTCCTTGTCCGCGCCACGCATCACGATCTTGACGGCATCAGCAGGCAATGGCCGCTGCAACGACTTCGCCTCGTCCCAAGGCGCGCGCATCCAGACATCCCGCTCCTCGTCGGTCGTGAGGATCACAGGCATGGCCTTGGGATGGATCGGGGCGACCACTGCGTTCGGCGCTGTCGTCAGAAAGCCGTAGACCTGATGCGGACCCGGCACTGGCTTCGATTTGGTGCCGCGATCGCCGTTGAACGTCGTCCAGATGCCCGCGAACGCGAACGGCGGCCGATCCTCATTGAGCGCGAACCAGACCACGTCTTTCTTTTTGGTCTGCGGGTTCGGCTCCGGCGCGTACTCGGCGAAGCTGTTGGCGGGGACGAGGCAGCGGTGCTCCGGCTTGAGCCAGCCGCGCCAGTGCGGCGACGACGTGTTGCGGATGTTGGTGACCGGCGGCCCGCCCGTGCGCAGTGGCGGCGGCATGCCCCAGCGCATCGTCACCATCTCGGTCCCCGCGTCACTGTTGCGGACGACCCGGCGCCGGGTAGTCGGGGAAAACGCCCGTCATCGGTGGCAGGTTGCCGACGTAGCGATTGACCACGCGGAAGAGCGAGGCGATAGCGGCTTGGTTTGTGGTGACTATAGAGACACATCGATTTGCACAACCAACGAGCGAATGGTAGTAATCAGGAACTTAGCGACACCGCGATGGAATAACGCCGGTGAACGAGCAGTTGGAGGCTTTCAGAAAGCGCTTGCGCGGACCGGACCCGCCACCTCAACCGCGAGAGCGAATGAAAGCAAGGGAATGGGTAGCAATTTTAGTCTCCCTCACCGCCCTCGCACTGTCCCTGATGACAGCGTACTTCGGCGTTGTGCGTCAAGCGGAAGAACTGCGTGTATTTACCGGTACCACTATTCCTATGGTGAAGTGGCTAGACGATGGTAGGCTGCAGCTTGATGGCCCCTTGGACATTGCCTTCCTGAATACAGGAACTAGACCCGTCGTTGTATTGGCCGCGTACTTGTTCTTGGTTACCGACCAAGACGATGAGATATCAAAGCCAGAACCCTGCGACGAATTCAACGGTGGATACCCGTTCGATCTGGTTTCGTTTGCTCTCAAAGAAAAAGACTCGGTTACAAAGCTTCTCCGGTTGAAGCTGGATCTTGTTACTTTACCGACGCTCGCTGACGTTACAAAAGAAGGCCACATTCTTATACGGCCCCTTATCAGAGGCAGACAAATCCGATCTGTTGCAATGTGCATTCGCATCGAGGGAGCCACACCGTCACGGCCAGAATTGTCCGCCGAGTTTAAGTTGGCGCAGTTTGAGATGCGCGCTGGCAGCATCGCAATTAAGCAACCTCCGCTGAAGTCCAATGCTATTTGGACAAAGCGAGGAACGATTTTCAGTATGGAGTGAACACCACTTAGCGTTCTCCCGGCCACCAATGCGAGGCTGGATCGCTCGCCGAAATCTTCGTCGTCCGCAGCGCCACCAGGTGGCTCCGCTTGTAGGAATAGCCGCGAACCTGCGAACAATCCTTGCAGCGCATGTAGCGCTCCAGCTCATGAACCGGCGTTGTCTTCGGTCGCCGGACGATGTCGAGGGAAACAGTCTGATTTGTGTCGCAGCCGAGACACCTGACTTCGAGATAGAGGTAACCGGCATTGAGCGCGTCGCCGAGCGTCGGCGACGGCTGCGCCGGTCCCTTGAAGGCCAACATGCGCTTATTCCATGCCTCGCAGGCGAGCCGGTCGGCTTGCTTGCGTGCTTCCGTCGCCCGCTCCGCCGCCGCTCGGACCGATGCGCCGTAAATGGTCTCGCGTGATATGGTGCCCATGCAAAAAGGGAGGATCGCCGGGCCGCGCGACGCAGGCAAGCCGCTACGGATTGCGGTGGACAACGCGGCGGGCACAACGGAATGGCCCGGCACTCCGGCAGCACAAGCCTCAAACCGCGTTGCGACGGCGTCAAACGTTGGTTCGAGTTGGTGCCAAATAGTACATTTCGCAATGAAATCAGTGTTTTACATGGCTCGAAATAAAACCTTAACGGAGACCCGATCGCAGGAGCAGCCAATGCCACCAAAACCACTCGCCGTCCTTCAGCCGAGTGGGCGATCACTTCGCCGCCGCCGTCTGGCTTCGGACATTGCTCGAAGCTTCGCCCCGGATACCGGAGGGCGAACGATCAGCAAAAGAGGCGGGGAAGAAGCTCGGCGCGGCATCGATCACTTCCGCAAGGCCGGGTGGGACAAACACCGGGCGATGTTAGTTGCCCAGTGCTGTAGACCCGACCAGAAAGGGTAGGGCGAACGGCTCAGGCTGAATGGGGGGAAGTTCCATGAAGCTTGAAGAAGAGATCAAGCTTCACAGGTTCGCCGGTATCTCGCCAGAACAGTCTTTTGCCCATGCTGCCCGCGACAGCCAGGCGATGGTGGCCACCGAGTAGAATATGATCATCCGTTGCTATGGCGATGACCTCGCCGGTTTCATCAACGATGACTTTCATGCGGCGCCTCCAATGCAGGGCGCGTCAGTCAGCGCAGACGCGGTGGTCTAAACCTCGTGTCTACCTCCGCGTTCCAACGGTGAATTTGGCCTCGGCAAGCCACTCCGCGCAGCGGCGGTCGGCGTGACGATCGAACACCCCGGTGGTCGTCATCGCTCGGTCAGCGGCGGTTCCCCGACTTCCTCCGCCTTCTTGGTGCACGCCGCGCTGATCTCGCGCCTGATCTGCATCACGGCGGCATCGATATTGCGCCTGACCGCCCTGTCGCGCGAGCACCGGGCCGCCATGCCGGATAGGTGCGTGAGCACCACGCCGCAGAGGTCGTCAACCAGAGCATCGACATTCGCCCGGTGCACCAGCTCGCGTCGCTTCTCCATCAGGCGCAACTGGAGCATCTCGGTCTTGACCCTGACGTGATCAACGGCGGCCTCGCTGCGCAGCGATTGCCGTCTCTCGCGCCGCAAGTATCGCAGATAGGCAACGCGGCTCTGGTCGAGCGGGAAGCCGTCACCTTGCCGCTGGATCACGCCTTCGGCTTCGAGCTTGCCGATGTACGTGCGGCTGCAATCAAGGTGCGCGGCCAGCGCCGACGCGCTCACCGTCGCGGGCTTTCCGGATCGTGGTCGAGAGGTGACGGGCAAGCGATCATTGGTGACAGTCTCAGCCATCGTGTTTACTTCCTGTTGCGTCGCGGCAGGATAGCTGACTTCCGCTTTCGGCGGCATAGCGGAAGATGCGCCGACTTGCCGCTGGACCAACGGGGTCGCGAATGACCCTGGCTGCGTAAAAACGACGAGTCAGATAGGGATCGTCTCGGGGTTTCCGGAGACGATCGATGCGAAGGTTCATTGAAGGCGCGGATCGCGATCAGTCGACGTTATTGCCGGAATGCCTCGACGACTGGGTCAATGAGAGCAATCCTGTTCGCGTTGTCGATGCGTTCGTCGAAACTCTTGATCTCGGCAAAATGGGCTTCGAGGACATCGAACCGTCGGCGACCGGGCGGCCGGGCTATCATCCAGCGGCGCTGCTCAAGCTCTACATCTACGGCTATCTCAATCGTATTCAGTCGAGCCGCCGGCTGGAGCGCGAGGCGAGGCGCAATCTTGAGGTGATCTGGCTGCTGCAGCGGCTTTCGCCCGACGACAAGACGATCGCCGACTTTCGCCGCGAATATTCGGAAAAAATGAACCGCAGCACAGATGCTCCATCGTGTATGCCTTGACTGATTGCTAGTCTGAGCCGGGTGGCGTTGCCGACATTCTTAGTCAGAGATTGTGCGGCGCACTCTTGCCCGAATGAAGAAAATTTGATCCGCTTCGACGGCCTGTCCGTTGGACGGCTCTCTGGCGGATGTCGCAGACCTGGCATAAATCGAGGGTATACAGTTTCATTCAACATTACTTAAGGGTGTATGTGCATGGACGCAATTGGAGCCTTTCTACAGGCAATCCCGTCGGCTGCCACGAGCCCTTTGGCGTTAATTGCATATTTGGCGGCGATCATAGCATGGGTGGTGCTTTCCCACCGGAAGGGATTGATCCAGTCCGTTGGACCTTTCCTACGAGACTTGCCGAGGGATGATCGCGCTGGCACCTTCAATAGAGTTCTTCCTGGCGGAGACGTTCCAGCGGACTATAGCGCTGCCGATTACAACGCCAACAAAAATGCCGAGCGCCGTCTGTACGCCCTGTACGCGGTTTTAGCGGCGGTTGTCATCGTATTCGCAATCGCAGGCTATAAGGCGCATAACGAACTGGCACGGTCTGACGGAATGATCGGCGAAATTTTGGATGACGGGAGGCTTCGTACCCCTATCGCTAACCTCGCTAGGGGTACCAAGCTTGTAAGCGGTGCTTCGGAGGAAAGGTCAAGCGACATACCTTCCAACGAACTGGGAGAATACTACGATCGGCTGAGGATGGGTAATCCGAGCATGAACAACCTCAACGCTCTTACTAGGCGTTCTCAAGAGAATTCCTCCGGCGGACGGCTTCAAGCGGCGAGCGGCATACTGAATCGAGCCGCAGGCCAACTCAACAATGCGTTTGAGAAGATTGACAATTGCTACCGGGAGGGCGACTGCGTGAAGAGCAGCCGGACACCGGAGTTGTGCCAGTTGACTTCCCGTATCTTGAGCGACACAAACGCAATCAACGGGTCGATTGGTGACGGTGTTATGGTCGACACGACTGATGCTGCGCCAAACTTTGGAAACGGTGCGATGGATCCGTATTTCCACAAGGTGACGGTGCCAAATATTGCTGATTGGCATGCAAGGGCGTGCAGCTAGCGTCGCATTGAGGGCTTATTTCGCATCCCGCCGCCTTGCATAGGCGGTCGTGTCATCCCGGAGCATGCTGCAGAAATACAAACCATATTGGTCAGAAGGATGACCGCTAATGTCGAAGCAAAATGAAATGAGCAGAAATATTTTGGGCTGGAGAACATTTGCACTCGTAACTGTTTTGGGAATTTCTTCAGCACGTGCAGATCCAATAGATCCGAGAGAAGCCCCGAAAACATCGCCATCATGCGCACCTTTGCGGGATAACCAGCAAGTGCGAACAGATTATAATAAGATGCTGAAAAAGGGTTGGATAACGCAAGAAGCTTGGGAGCGGCGAACTAAGGAGTTAGACGAAATAGACGCCAGGCTTTCTTCCCAATGCCGCTAGACGAATACTGCACTTGTAGTGTGAGTACCGTCGAGCGGTACTGTCGTTGCACTTTCGGCTAGTGGCCCATCGGGTCATTCCGTTGCACTGCGGGAACGGATCGCTATCAGAGCATAGCGTCCATGGAGCAAGGCGCGCGCCGCCTTCCGCAACTGCAACCACGGATTTTGTCGCAGCAGATATTCTGAATAGGGGCGGTCGCGCGTACCCCGCGTTTAGGGCGGGCCCCAAAGGACCCGTGCGACGGTGGGGTCCTCCCTGGGGCCTTGCCCAGGGGCCTGGAGCTGGCCCTACGTTCGCTTGCGCGCATGGTGTGGTGTGAATGACGAGGCTCGGCACGACGCGATGTGTGCAGCCCCCTGGATTGCGGGGAGCGGGACCGGGGCGTTGCGTCGGCTCCGGTCCAGCGTTTCACGTTTAGCGGCGACGCTTGTGCTCTCTCTCTTCGCGAGCTGCGGGTGCCGTGAAGCTGAAGGCGATCGCGTCCGAATAGGCTGGGCCGTTGCGGACCTTCACCGGCACAGTGGCGGGTGCGAAGAGGGACGGCTTGACGATCGTGGTGACCTCGGTGTCGGACACCAGTGTGGTCGGCTCGTCGTAGTCGCCGAAGATGATCGTCGTGCTCTGGTCGAAGCCGGTGCCGATGCATGAGAGCACGAAGTCCGGATCACCAGAGACGGCGGTGTCCGGACTGAGTGAGGACAGCACAGGGGTCGGAGGCGGCGGCTCAGCCTCGGCGCTCTTGGCGAGTGCGTGTGCGGTGTCATAGGCGACACCGGCCAGGACGGACTTGCGGATGTTGTCAGCGTCCATGGGCCTCTTCCTTGTGTTCGGCCGCAGGCGGGAAGCCAGCGGCGACTGCGGCTTCGGCCTGTTCCTTGGTCGGCGGCTCGCCGGGAGGTGCGTTCGGCGAATACTTGGTGCCCGAATAGTCGGTGGGCCCAAGCTTGTCGGGCATGGCATCGACCGCCGCTTCCTTGTCGGCGCGCAACTGCTCGGGCGTCTTCGGTGCCTGGGGCTCGGCCTCGGCGGGCTTGGCCTTCTGCTTGGTCTCGTGCTTGTCGGTCATCGTGGTCTCCTCGTTGCCTGTTTCACCGAGCCCGCCGGGTGCGCATTGCGATCCCGATATTGCCGGCGAGGTTTCGCTCCATCTCCTGAAGCATGATCTTTGCGAAGTCGGTATAGAACGCCACGTCGCGCTTGATCTTCGCCGCGGGCTTCAGGACGTACATCAGCCGCAGGCGGTTGTTGCCGATGCGCTGGTAAATCACGTCGCCCTTCCTGAAGCTGTTCTTCAGGTTGCGGGGGCGCTGGCCCTGGGGCACGCCGCGAGCGGTCCGGTTCACCGCACCGGTTGGCGGGATGGCCAGCGCGCTCGTCTGCGGGACACGGGTGCCGCTCTTCGCGTGGAGTGCCAGGTTTGCGCGGCCAAGCTTGTCGTAGATGGTGACCTCAAGATCGGTCTTGCTCGCGCGCGCTCCCTTGGTGGTCAGCGCCGCCCGCATGAAGCTCTGATTGCGGACCTGCACCGACGACGGCCACGTCGTGTTGATGAGGTAGCTCCGCGTCGCGTCGGCCGCATCGTTGAGCGTGCGGGCCATGATGTAGGGGATTTGATCTATCGCCGCGCCCAGCTCGATCGCGGCCTGCGTGAAGCCCGTGGTATCGATGTTGACTTCGATCATGCGCAACCTCACGCACGGAGGCCAGCGGGGAACGGGCGGGATGGCTTCTCTTTCAGGCGAAGTAATCCATCCCTTCACCACCGCTGGCGCGCGTCACCATATAGGCGCGTTACGTCTTGCGCGCCAGTCGTCCATCGATTTGGCGGACGTATTCGAGCGCCAAATTCCGTTCGCGATAGATGCGCAGGATTGCGCAGCGCCCGAGAGACAGCTCGTCTGCCTACTCGGCCACGTCTTTCGCGTCGAACTCCACGTCGTGCGGGAAGACGATGGTGACGGTCGCATCGGTGATGCTGAATTCGATCGAGAGCGCGATGTCCTCGATGTCTACGGGCAAATGCGCGCTCCATTGCCGCGCTACTCATGGCGATCCCTCTTGTGTGGTGATCGCCTATTCTATCTCACTGCAACGAATGTCGCGCTACCAAATCGAAGCCGCCGTTGCTTCTTCGATACTCAGCGGTGAGCCGCTGGCGTGCGAAAATCCGGATGACCTCGACCGTGCCGTTGCTGGCATTGAAGCAGTAGGCGACGACGTTGATCAAATCCACGTCCTCGTCGGCGAAGCTGACCGTGGCCGTGCGGGTCTCGAGGTCGTACTCGATCGCGGTGGCATCGCTTATGTCGTGCAATGGCCATCCTCCTGAAACGACAAAGGGGCGGCGCCGCGCGGCACCACCCCTCCGATCAGCACCGCAAAGCATGGAGCAAGCACACATGGCGGCGCGCGATGGCAGGGACCATAGTGCAACGCTGCGCGCTTCACCAGGAATTGGCGCCAGCTTTGGGAATGAGAGCGATCATTTCATGGCCTTCACCAACACCAAGGGGGAGCACCGTGTCGTGGTCGAGTGTGACGAGCCTGCGGTCGCTGGCGCGCTGCAGATCTACGCGCGTGATCAGGTGCGTGTGGGCGTGAGGACGGCCCGCGCCAAAAACACGGGCGGCTCTTTTCTGCCACGGCATATGTACGGCATCACGAAGTGGCGACCTTGCACATCGGATGACCCCGGTGTGGAACGCTCACCCGCGCAGAACGTCAAGGGGCAGAGCACCAATCAGGGTCTAAAGCGATGAGCTTCTGGTGCGGGTTCGCTGCAGGTGTACTGATCGGCGGTGTGCTCGGCGCCATTGTCATGGCCGTCATCCAGATGGCGTTACGGGGCAACCCTTACGACAAGGGATGACAGATGCCCGGCATGCAGCCATGGGAAGTGGATCTGGAGCGGCAGCGCAACGCCGCCAGCGTTATTCTAGGAAGGATTTCACGGGCGTCTTGAGTTGTATCCTTCTGCCGCAGTCTAGGCAGGTGAACCTGTTCTCAACGACCTGTTCAGCCGAGATCAGAACCGACCCGATCCATGTCATCGCGACTTGGCAATAAGGACAGATGGGAGATGGCTGTTTCGGCGGCTGCTGGAGGATTTCCATCTGAGGCGTCCCCATTCCTCTGATGCGAAACTACGACCTTGGAACATCGCCCTCAACCAACAATGTTAGCATTTTCCACCGGTCCTCATCGCGAGCGACCAGCTCGTGCTAGACAAGACCAGCTCGTTCTCATGAAGATCACCAGTTCCACACTTTATGTCTCGCCATCCCGAATACCTAGACCGTTGGAACATCCAGAAGAGCGGGGCATAGTGGAATATGGCAGCCGCAAATGACAATTCCGATGTCCATTTGGTTCAGGTCACCACCGATGACCGCAAACACCAGATTTGGGTGTCCGCGGGTCGGCGCGAGGAAGCAGTCAGCCAAGTCTTGGATGCCGTCCCAGAGGGGTGGACAGCTGCCTTGCTAAGCAACCTTCTGAACGGAGGCCGAGGTTTCATCCAGAAAGGGAGCGCCCCAAGTTAAATGGCTAAAGCGACAGCGGATCTGCGATCTTTGGCGCGAGCTCACACTGAGGCTGCGGTGCAGACGCTTGCCGGGATCATGCGGCAGGCCCAGTGCCCGCCCTCGGCACGCGTCCAGGCAGCGACGGTGCTGCTCGAACGCGGTTGGGGCAAAGCGGCTTAACGGATCGCTGGCGACGACGGCGGCCCGATCCGCATCGTCATCCGTCAACTAGTTGATAACAGTGAAAAAAAGCCGATGAAGGTGATCGAGCACGAGGCCGACGAAGGCCAGCTTGAGCTGCCGTTGCGCAAGTGCTGCGAACTGCTCCACTAAGTCATTGATATTGCTACGCTTCGCCATCGCTGCGCCTGGTTAGCTCTGTGTGCGTGACGTCACGTCATGGAGGGTGGGTGGTCCCCCAGGGCGGCATCTCGGGGCTCGATGCACGGCAGACACCGGTACCAGTAACTGCCATCTTTTCGTCCGCGACTTACGTCCTTCGGATTTCCCGCACTCCGTTAACAGCTGACGCGCCCGTTGGCGTACGCGTCAGGATGGCTGCCACTGCAGCCAAACTTATGTTAATGAATTATCAGCTAATCGAGCTGGGCACATGGTTGGAGGGACCCCATGGGCATTGAGCGTATGCACCCGCCTCAGTACTGGCAGATGCGGGCCGAGGAGTTTCACACCAAGGCCGATAATGCGGAGCACGACCAGACCAAGCAAACCTTGCGCAAAACTGCGCAGCACTATGAGGAGCTAGCGCGCCGCGCCGAGAAGATCCGCTCAGTCGAAGATCTGAAAAAGTAAGGCCGCCCAGGTTGGCATTCTCTTTCGTTTGCGACTAGCGAGGGCCCAGGCTCCTTTGGGGGCAGGGGACAAGAGCTGGGGCCGCCGAGGCCGCGGTGAACGTGCTGGCGAGCATCATGAGGCAGCGAAACGCGACTCCGTCAGCGCGCGTGGCAGCGTGCGATCTGCTGCTCGAACGCGGCTGGGGCAAGGCCGTTCAGCCGATCGCGGGCGAGGACGGCGGCGGCATCAACATCATCATCCGTCAAGTGATTGATATTCCAGACGAAAAGCAGATGTAGACGATCGAGCACGAAGCCGATCTGTCGCAAGGGTTGCGAAGTGCGTCGCTAAGCCATTGACATTGCTACGCTTCGCGATTGCTGTGCCTAGTTAGCCCTGTGTGCGTGACGTCGCCAGCCGCTGGCGCTTCTGCTCTTTCCGTTCACGTCGCAGCATGATCGCGCCTCATTCCGCACCGGGCCATCTGCACCAGATTGCGAGCCAGCGACCGGCACTGCGCTTCCGCGTTGATGGCGTCGATCTCGCCCCGCGTGTAGTAGTTCGCGGCGAAGTCGCGCTCGGTGACGCACCCGCACAGCAGCAAGAGCATTCCCAATGCCATCATTCTGAGCATGACCACCTCCTATCTTCCCATCCCGGCGACCGGCTTGCCTGTCGGCCACCAGTACGGGTTCTGCACGCCGATGACGCCTGCGTTGCGCAGCTTGTCCCCCGCGCGCTTAAAGGCCCCACGGAAGCGATTGTCGGCGGCCTTCTTGTCCGCGTCGTCATCGATCACCTTGGCCCGCATGCCATCGCGAACGTAGGCGCTATCGACCACCTTGGTGATGCTGTTTGGGAGCGGGAAGGGCGGTGGCACGCCGTACTCGACCAGCGCATCGTACAGCGCATGCATGAGGAGGCGCTCGTTGCTGGTGGCCTGATAGCCGCCGCGCTCGGAGCTGTCGCTCGCATCGTAGGGTACGGCGGCGCATGAGGTTTCCTCGTTGCCCCACTTGTTCAGGCCGACGCTGATGACAGGCAGCGTGAACTCCCACCGGATGCCGGACTTGCCCTCGCGCTGCTTGCGCACCGTCGCGCGGTGGATGTTGCCGCCCCGCGAAGTGCGCCTGTCGGCCGCGATCTCGAATTCGATCGTGGTCTCGAAGTCGGCGGTCAGCGATGAATGGCCGCGCGGGCTTCCGCCGCCCTTCGGCTTATGGTGCACGAGGATCACGGCAGCGCCGAACCGGTGCTGCAGGGCGACCAGCCGCTTGCGCACGATCGACACGTCCTGGCTGGCGTTCTCGTTCATGCCGGGCGCGAGCGCCGACAGGGTGTCGATGATGATCAGCACCAGCTTCTGCGGATAGGTTTTCTTGACGGCCTCGATCTCTTCGCAGAGCGCGTTCAGGTCGTCGTCGCTGCTGAAGAAGTCCGGCCGCTTGGTGCAGAGATAGAACGGCAGCGGCTGCCCATGGGGCAGTTGGTGCTCGATCACGTAGGCAAGCTTCCGCTTGCTGAAGCCTTTCCCGGCCTCTGCGGCCACGTAGACGACCAGTCCGGGCTCGGTGTTGCGGCCAACGAATTTCTGCCCGCGTGCCAATGCCATGCCCAAGTCGAACGTGCCGAACGACTTGCCGCTGCCGCTGTCGCCAAAGACGAGGGTGATCTCGTCCATGGGGATGATGTCCTCGACCACCCAATTGTAGCCCGATACGTGGCCCGACATGGCGATCTCTTCCCAGCGCAGGCCGCCGAAGCGCGAGCGGAACGGCTCGGCGGTCCAATCGGGTGTTCGCTCCGCGAGCTTGTGCAGGGCGTCGGGCGCGAAGCCCGCCTTGAGGAAGTCCGTCACATCGCCCTTGGGCGGCATGTCCGCCCAATGCCGGGCAAGGTCGAGCACGCGGACACGCGCCGCTGTCCTCTTGAGCGCCTTGGCGACATCCTGCGCATGATCCTGGCCGGGCAGCACCGGTCTGCCGTCCGGGTGCCAGCGCAGCGCACCGTCACCGTTCGGCGGATCGGGGTTCTTTGCCTGGGGGTCGTTGTCCTGAATGATGACCACGTCGGCGTCGCGGAAGAATGCCGTGAGAGTGTCGCTCCACTTGCCGGCGCCGCCGGGGTTCGTCGTCGCGACGATGCCGATCTTCGCAAGGTTGTCGGCGTCCTTCTCGCCCTCGACCACGTAGACGGTGTGGTCGTTGGCGATGGCCTCCATCAGCTCGGGCAAGCGATAAGGCACGTACCTGATGCCGCGCACGGCATAGACCCAGCCGTGCTTGATCACGTCCTGTGGATCGTCGGGCTGTGGTCTCCGCCGCTGCCTGAACGTCTTCGGCTCGAAGCGCACGACCTGAAAGAGAAGCTCGTCGTTCTCGTCCGTGTAGCTGTAGTGCGCGACCTCGCGCCCGAGCTGCTGCGGTTTGCTCTCCTGGCGCTCGCGTTGCTCCAGATAACCGTGTTCGCGCATCCACTGCATCGCAGCCTTATGGTCGCGTCCCGTTTCTCGTGAAATGAGGTCGAGCACGCCGCCGCCGGTCTTTGTCTCATGGTCGTAGAAGCGTCCGGCCTCGACATCGATCGAGAGAGAGCCGTGCTTGCCGTAGCGTCGATCGCCTTCGGATGAGAGGCGCACATTCGGTGCGCCCAGCAACTCCTCGGCGATGGCCTCCATGTGCACAGCGAACGAGACGACCGGTCCGTGCATGTTCATCGGTGCCCCTGTTGAAAGAGGGGTGTGGTGACGAGCGCGAGCTGCGGCCGGATGAGCGAGCACATGTAGTGCCACGTTGCGAGCGCGTCGGCCTCGTTATCGTCTTCGACTTCCCAACCCATCGACCGGCAATGCCGCATGACCAGGGACTTGGCGCGGTCGCGCTTCGGGTTCTCGCCGATGAAGTGCAGCCGCACGTCGCGGGTCTCTGCCTTGCGGATGTCGTAGAGCCCGCATCGATAGGCGCACGCGCCGATGATGGCGGGGAGACCGTAGAGCAACGTCGTCGTGTTTACGTTGCTTCTTCCACGGTTGAACGATGTCGGCATCGGCGCTTCCCAAACCACGGTGCTCGGGCCGAAGTCAGCGAGCATGCTGTACATCCAGCCCCATGCATTGGAAAAAATCGCTTCGTGCGATGCGCCCGGCTTGGCGAATAGGATCGAGCCGTGCGTTGGTGTTTGGCCCGGCTCGCCCACGGCCCAGCCGGTTCTTGACGCGAGGTCGAGGGCGAGGATGGTCATCGGCCGTCAGCCGACTGCGGCGGCGTTGCCTCCAGCACGCTTGAGAGCGGCCTGACCCAACGGCAGGTCGCCGAAGTCGCCCAGCTTCTCGGAAAGCATGGCGTACTCGTTCTGATCGTCGTCCTCAAAGTCGTCAACGACCGCGTCGGCCTTGCGCAGGTAGCTGCGTTCCTTGATCTTGGCCTTGAGGAGCTTCTTGCGGATGCCGCGATCGGCGGCGTGGTCGAACTGATCAGCGCGGCGGTCGCGGATGACCTTGCACCGCTTCATGTAGGCCATCTTCTCCTGAAGCAGCTCCGCGTCGATCTTCTCGATCGCTGCGACGGCGTCCTTGATGTCGTCAGCTGATGGGGTGTTTTCGGCGGCGCTCTTTGCCATATGCGGCATCTCCCGATGTTGCGTGCGAGCAGCGACACGCGCAGCGATGTGTGCGCGATCGTCGTGTCTCGATCGAAGTGAAGGTGGACGGGCCGTCGATGATGTTGCGCCACGCGCAAATCGGAAATCAAGCGCGAAAAAAAGTTAGGACGAGTTAGTGCGTCAAACATTTTACTCTGACGCGAACATGCTGCCCGGCCGTCGCCACAATGCGTTAGGCGATTTCCGTTACAGCATTTATTTCGCCTTATCATTGCGCGCGCTGGCACGCTTCGTGCTACGTGCGCGCGCGCAGTAGTTTTAATATTAAATATATACCTGTTGTGGGGAGAGAGAGGTGTTTACTACCTCTCTCTGTCCCAACTGACAGCGGTGGATGTGGAGAATGCGCGGCGCGCTGAGGGCGCCGCGCTCCGTTACATCGCGTTACAGCGGATTTATTCGCGCTCAGAGTAAAATGCTTTACTCCCGCGAGTTTTTGGACGCGCTACGATCCTCCGAAATCGAACAGGGGACACCGCGTCATGTCGGACAAATCCATCGCTTCGATCGGTAGGGCACTGGCCGCCGCGCTGCTGGCCGAAGCGCGGTCGCTGCCGATGACGGCCGAAGTCGCCAAGCTCTGGAAGCGCGACGAGGACGAGATCGTCGCGCTGTCCGACGAGCTGGTCACCGCCTATCGCGACGAAATTCTCGAAGCGCTGAAGGTCTGACCATGGCGCGCGGTTTCTCGCATCCGAACCTCGGCAACGCGGTCGAGATCAAGCAGCACGGCAGGCGGGTCGAGCTGATCTTCGTCTGCGGCACCGAAGAGCGCGCGACCGAGCTGGCCGACGACCTGCTGCGCCAGCTCAAGGACGGCGCGCTCAACATCACGCTGATGGGCAAACCAACCGGCATCAAGGGATGGACCGAATGATCCAGAGCATTCGCTGGGATGACAACACGATCACGCAGCCCGGCCTCTACGCGAAGCTGCCGCTTGCCGCCTACCATCGCGGCGACATCTGCGATGGCCCGAGCGTGTCCTCGACCGTGTTGCGCAGGTTGTGGGATGGCTCGCCAGCGCATGCCTGGGCGCACTGTGCGCTGAACCCGGCGCGCGTGGAGGAGCCCGACAGCGAGGCATTCGTCCTTGGCCGTGCCGCGCATCACCTGCTGACCGCCGAAATCGGCTTCGCCGACGTGTTCGTGGTGCGGCCCGAGACCGTGGAAGGCGAGAAGTGGAACGGCAACCGGAAGGAGTGCAAGCGGTGGCTCGCCGCCAAGAAGCGCGAGGGCCTGACGGTGGTGACCGCCGCGCAGGTCGAGGTGATCAAGGGCATGGCCATCTCGCTTGGCGCCTTCCCGCTGGTGCAGGCGGGCGCGCTCAACGGCCTGATCGAGCGCAGCCTGATCTGGAAGGACAAGGAAACCGGGCTCTGGCTGAAGGCGCGGCCGGACGTGACGCCGAACGACAGCGGTGACTTCACCGACCTGAAGACGACCCCTTCGGTTCTGTATCGCGACCTGCAGTCCTCGATCGCCACGTTTGGTTACCATCAGCAGGCTGCGCTCGTGCTCGAAGGCGCGATGGCGCTGGGCCTTGAGGCCAACTCCTTCACGCTCATTTGGGTTGAGAAGACCGCGCCGTTCTGCGTGCGCGCGCAGCAGCTCAAGGATGAGGACATCGCGCGCGGCATGAAGCAGAACCGCGCCGCCATGCGGACCTTCGCCGACTGCCTCGCGTCCGGCGTCTGGCCCGGCCCCGGCGATGATCGCGACGATGCTGAGTACGTCGATCTGCCCGACTGGAAGCGCGCGCAGATCGATGAGCGGCTGAAATTCGAATTAAGGGAGGCGGCGTGATGAGTGAAACGACTTTTCCGGGCGACCGGCCGATGGATGCTGACCGCGTGACGCGGCGCGACCTTGCTGAGGGCAAGATCGAGAAGGTGCTGTCCGAGCGCACGGCGCAAGTGCCGGTCGCCGACTTCGGCTTCGACTTCACGAATGCGATGCAGATCGCGGAGGCGGCGAAGATCATGGCGACCGCCGGTCCGATGCTGCCGGAATGGCTGCGCGGCAACGTCGGCGGATGCTGGGGCATCATCGTGCGCGCGATCGAGTTGAACATCTCGCCGCTTACCCTGGCCAACTGGACCTATCTCGGCAAGGACGGCCGCGTGGCCTATGAGAGCCAGTTCTACCATGCAGTGATCGAGGCGAAGGCGCCGCTGAAGGAGCGGCTGCAGCACGAGATCATTGGCACTGGCGACGATCGCAAGTGCCGCGTGTGGGGTGTCTTCAGGGGCGAGACCATCGTGCGCGAGATCACCAGCGAGCGGCTGGGCGACCTGCGGCCGGGCACGAATGAGCGCGGCCAGATCAAGGGCTCGCCGCTCTGGGTGCGCAAGCCCGACGTGCAGATGTTCTACGACACCTGCCGCGACTGGTGCCGCATCTTCTGCCCGGACATTCTCGGCGGCGTCTATGCGCGCGGCGAGGTCGAGGAGAACGAGGGCGTCGCGGCCGAGCAGCCCATGAAGGACGTGAGCCGCGACACCTCCCCGAAGCTGCGCGAGCGGCTGCGCGGCCCGACTGGCGAGGGCTTCGCCAAGAGTTCGATCGAGGAGGCGATTGCTGCCGCGACGCCTGCCGATCCCAAGAGGTCCAGCAAGGGTGATGCCACTGGACCGGCGGATGTCCCCACATCCGTCGAGGCCGCGTCGCCGTCCGACCTGCCCCCAGCCCCGGACGGCGGCGCGGTCGCCCAGCCTGCATGACGAGTGGTTGAGCGATGAAGGTGGAGCTTGAGCGGAAGACGAGTGACGGCCAGCGCAGCGTGTGCCTGATCGCCAACGACACCGCACGACAACCCGAGACGCTGCGCCAGTGGATCAAGATGCTGCAGCTCGCCGAGCGCTGGCTGCGCGAGGTCAAACCACAACAGTGAGGAGGAGCCCATGACGACGAAAGACTTCCCGTTCACCGAAGTCGTGGTGCAGGCATCGAAGTACATCGAGGCCGGGCACACCGTGCATCAGAAGTTCACCTGCCATCGCTGCGGCACGCGTCAGACCATGGAGGTGCCGAACAAGTTCTTCCTGGCTGGACGCTGCGAGGAGTGCAAGGCCGTCACCGACATTCAGGCGCGCGGCTGCAACTACGTGCTCGTGACCGGCGCCAACAAGGGCTTTTTCGCCGAGACCATCCAGTAGCTGCGTGAGGGGGAGGGCGGCCAATGCCCATCCGGGTTGAGATCATCGACACGTTCGATGTGGTGCCGATTTCGCCGCTGACGCCGCGTGCGCTGCGCCGCGCGATCGTGGAGGAGGTCGCGACCGACTACGGCATCGATGCGAAGCTGATCGAGAGCAACGCCCGGACGGAGGAGGTGGTCGAGGCGCGCGCCACCGTCGCGAAGCGCCTGCGCGCGCTTGGCATGTCCGAACGCCGCGTCGCCGACGTGATGCACATCCAGCTCAAGACTGCGCGGTCCTATCTCGGCACGCTGACCCCGCGCCGCCCCGGACCGCGCTACGGTTTTTCCGCTATCAAAACACGAGGCAATGATGCAGCGGACTGCTGAGGCACTTCCCGAAATGAGGCTGAACGGCGAGAGCGTCCTGCATGAGGCGCCGCGCAGGGCCGACAGGCCGCCGCCCGGCGATCAGCTTGAGCGGCCCGCCTATGGGGACAGCTCGCGCGAAGCGATCAAGGCGATCGTGGTCGGCATGAGCGAACAGAACGGCAAGGCGCTCGCCGCGCTCCGCTTCGAGCTTGATGAGCTGGAGCAGCTGATGCTCATCAGCGCCGCGAAGGTGCAGCACGAAATCGATGGCCATGCCTCGATCTGCCGCTACGTCCATGACGAGGTCGGCAGGCTCCATGGCATCGTCGGCAAGATGCGTCAGCAGCAGAGCGAGATCGTGCACGTCGCCGATGGCGACCGTGCGAGGGCTTCGGCGTAAGGCTTCGACCCGAACTGGCCGGGTGCCGAAGTGGGCCAGACGCTGCCCAGCAGGCAGGTGGTGGCGGGAAGAAACAACGGCCTGCAGTCAGTGACGGCTCTCACCGGGCACTGGCGGGCCACGGCGGCGAATTCTGGACGAGCCCGCTGCCGTGGCCCCACTGGTTCGGGAAATCAGCATGTCTGCTTGCCAAGGCGCACTTATCTTTTTGATAGTCCAAGGGGCGCTTTTCACTTACAGTTGTGGGGCTTCGATGGGCAGTAACCCGGCGACCTTCCGTCAGCGTGATGTGACGCAAGCCATTGTCGGCGCACAGCGCGCGGGGCTCAACGTCTCGCGCGTCGAAATCGACAAACAGGGCAAGATCGTCATCCACACCGGCCCGCCGCAACCCGATGCGGGCTGCGAGCAAGAGGCAGGGACCAACGAATGGGACGAGCGAATGCGCAAGCTCGGGATCGAGCCCGGCAAGTGAAGCGGCAGCCGGGCCGACCGCACAAGGTGAAGATGCCGCCGCGCGTCAAGCACTATGTCGATGAGAATGGCCACCCGCGTTTCTACACCCGTATCCCCGGCGTGAAGCCGATCCCGCTGCCGGGGCTCCCGTGGTCCACCGAGTTCATGGACGTGCTCAACGCCGCGATTGCCGGGATGGTCAAGCCGGGCGCTGGTGAGATCGGCGCGTCCAAGACCAAGCCGGGCACCGTCAACGCGGCGCTGGTCGCCTACTACAAGAGCACGGACTTCACGGATGGACTGGCGCCGAGCACGCAGGGCTGGCGGCGGCGTTGCCTGGAGAAGTTTCGGGAGAAGTTCGGCGACCTGCGAATCCGCACCGTCGAGCGGCGTCACGTGCAAGCCTATGTGTCGAGCCTCCCGAAGGCCGGTGCGCAGCGCAATGCCGGTCAGGCGCTCGCCCACTTCTTCGCCTATTGCGAGCAGGCCGCGCTGATCGAGACGAACGTGGGCGAGGACCTGAAGCGGGCGAAGGTGACTTCGACGCCGATCTACACGTGGACCGAGGACGATGTCTTAAAGTTCGAAAAGCGGCATCCCATCGGCTCCAAGGCGCGGCTGGCGCTGCAGCTCTACCTCAACCTCTGTGTCCGCAAGTCCGACGTGGTGCGGATCGGGCCGGGCCACATCAAGGATGGCGAGCTGTCCGACTTCCAGCCGCAGAAGACCAGCCGCACGGGTGGGCACAAGATCACGGTGCCGCTCTTGGAGGACACCCTCGACATCATCCGGGCGACCCCGCTGGTGGGGACCAAGACCTACCTCGTGACCGAGTTCGGCAAGCCGTTCACGGCCAACGGGTTCGGCAACAAGATGCGGCAGTGGTGCGACGAGGCCGGGCTGCCGGACTGCACCAGCCACGGGCTGCGCAAGCTGGGTCTGATCCGGCTCGCCTATGTGGTTCCCGACGTGCTGCGGCTGGCCTCCATCTCGGGCCACAAGAACCTCAAGGAGCTGCAGCTCTATGTCGAGATGGCGAACCGCAAGCGGCTGGCGCGGGAGACCATGGCGGCGCTTCAAGCGGCCCAGAAGCAGGCACGCAAGGCGAACAAAACCCCAAACTAATTTGTCTATTTTAATCGCCCGAATAGACAATTCGAGCAAAAAGGCCAGCGATTTCAGTGGGATTTTCCGAGGGTGGCGCTCCCTAGCGGAATCGAACCGCTCTCTCCACCGTGAAAGGGTGGCGTCCTAACCGATAGACGAAGGGAGCAAGACTTGCGCCGGGGCCCCAAACGAGTCGTACCCGGAATGCCCTGCGGCGGGCGAACGTATAGTGGCCTTTGGCCGGTGGGGCAAGCCATTCGGGAACGTCTTTTGGGACCGGTGGAGAAACTCACCATCGGGAAAGTTCGGAGCCAATTTCAACGGTTTCTTAGGGTTCCCTGCGGTAGCGCTGGAGGGGGAGATTTCCAACCGATGGCCGCAACCAAGAAGCGGGCAGCACGCAAACTGCTGTCCCAGCACGCCTGGATCACGCTCGAGGGCGGGTTCGCCGCGCGGCATTGCCTCGTGGCCGACATCTCCACCTCGGGGGCGCGCATCACGCTTGACGAGGACGCGGCTCAGTTGCCCGGCGTCATCCGGCTGGCCTTCGCGCGCGATGCCCGGACGGGGCGGAGCTGCCAGGTGGTCTGGCGGCGCGGCAACTCCGCCGGGATCAAATTCATCTGACCTTGGGCCGCGCCGGCCCGGATGGAAACCGGATCGTACCCGCGCTACAAGGCGACATGCGCGCGCTCTCCATCATCGCCATCGGCTGTCTCGCAATCTCGTCGGCAAGTGCCGAGACGGCACGCCTGCCTACATCGGAGCGGTCGCCCCCGACCGGCAAGGTGCTGCCACTCAAGGGTACGGGGAACGCCAATGCCTGCGCCGCCTACGGCCCGGGCTTCGTCAAGGTCGAGGCCACCGGAAGCTGCGTGAAGATCGGCGGCGCGCTCGATGTCGGTGTTGGCGCCTCGATCCGGCGCTAGCGGCGCATGCCGGCGAACGGGCTGTCGCTCGATATCATCGTTCCCGTGCTGATGTATTGCGCCCTGCTCTGGTGGGTCGGACGCGGCATGAGTTGGACCGCACGCCTCGCAACCGCCGCCGTCACGCTGGTGCTGGTCGTCTGCGTGCTGCTGGTCGAGCGCGGCTGGCGCTAACCTTCACGACATGGGAGGTGCGACGTACTTTTCGAAGCCTGGCCTGTTCGCGAGCTCTGCAAACCAGCGGTTCAGATTGGAAAGCGTCGGGCGGGCGATGCCCTCGACGCCGAGCCAGCGCCGCGCATAGGCACCGAGTGCGATATCGGCAATGGTGAAGTCATCGCCTTCGACGAAGCGGCGTGATGCGAGCTGCTGATCGAGGATGCGCCACACCTCGGCCGCCGCGTCCGCATCCTTCTGGATCTGCATCATGTCGCGCGCGGCCGGCGGCGTGCGCACGATGCCCCAGAACACGGGCCGATCGGCCGGCTGCAGCGTCGAGAGCGTCCAGTCGAGCCAGCGATCGACGCCGGCGCGTTGTCTCGCGGCTAGCGGATAGATCGGCGTGCCCTGACGGTAGGCGAGACAGAGATAGCGCATGATGGAATTGGATTCCCACAGCACGTAGTCGCCATCGACCAGCGTCGGGACGCGCGAGTTGGGGTTCATCGCGAGGTAGTCGGCCTCGCGCGTGCGGCCGAACTGCATGCCGGCATCGATGCGCTCGAAAGCCAGATCGAGCTCGGTCAGGCACCACAGCACCTTCTGCACGTTGACCGAGTTGACGCGACCCCAGACCGTCAGTTGCGGCTTTTGCTCTGGCACGCTTGCTCCTCCCGCGTTCATGCGTTGCGCGGGTGATAGCGGAATATCACGCACCGCGCGAGCTGCGTTCGCGAAGCCGCCTCATGCAAAAAGCTCCGCCCGGGGCGGAGCTTTTAGACGCATCCGACAACCGGTGACAATCAGTGGCCGAAGAATAGCCACAGCAGAATGATCACCGGAATCGGCACGCCAAGCAACCACAGCAACAGCCCTCTCGCCATTCGCGTCCTCCTCCAGATTTCCTAGTCGAGGAGAGAACGCCGACGGGCAGGCCTCGTTCCAGACGGAACGCGCGTGCTGCTTTACCAGTGACCGGTGTTCGGCATCGACAGCCACGGCTCCTGCGGCGGTTTCGGCTCGCCCTTCTGGAGCAGTTCGATCGAATGCAGGTCGGGCGAGCGGACGAACGCCATGTTGCCGTCGCGCGGCGGGCGATTGATGGTGACACCGGCCTTCATGAGCCGATCGCAGGTCGCGTAGATGTCGTCGACCTCGTAGGCGAGGTGGCCGAAATAGCGGTCCTCGCCGTATTTCTCTTCGTCCCAATTATAGGTGAGCTCGACCAGCGGCGCGCCGCGCGTCGAGGGCTGCCTCTTGAGCGCTTCGAGATCGTCCGCCGAGCACAGGAAGACGAGCGTGAAGCGCCCCTTGTCGTTCTCGATCCGCCGCACCTCCTTCAGACCCAGTGCATCCTGATAGAATTTCAGCGCGACATCGAGATTGCGCACGCGCAGCATGGTGTGGAGGTAACGCATGGTTTTTTCTCCCTAGACGGTCTTTGATTGAGGCGGGCTTGGTTCGGCCGTTCCATAGCAGCAAACGCGCGCTGAGGGCAGGGGTAGGAGCGTGCAACCGGCTGCATGGCAGGCTCGCGATTCACGCCGCTGCTCGACGCTGTCGGCGCCAGGTTGTATCCTAGGGCCGCCATGAAGAACGGGCTCTACTCCATTCACATCCACATGCTCGACGGCGTGAAAGGCCGCGACAGCGGCGTGCTGATCCTGCGCGATGGAGTGCTGCTCGGCGGCGGACCCTATTTCTGGTCACAAGGCTCGTACACCGTCGGCAACGGCACCTGGAAGGGCGAGCTTGCCACCAACCAGCACACGCCATTTGCCGACCCCTTCGTCCGGCCGCTGTTCGGCGGGCAGGAGGTCACCAGCGGATTCTCCGGGACGTTCACCGACAAGGAGGCGGAGGTGTTCGGCACCGTGCTGGTCGGCAACCGCAGCCTGAGCTTTCGTGCAACGTTGAAGCTGCTCGCCGACGTCTGATCGCCCACCGGAAAGCGCCGCGCGGCAAAGCCTAACGAAAGCTTGCACGAGATCGGATAACCCTATTCGGTTAGGTTAAAAGCCAGATCGCGTTGCACTTGCGACGCATTGCGATAGGTGTCGGCTCGCAGGCAAAGCGAAACGAGAGAGCCAGGCACGATGGCCATGACACCACCTTCGACGCCATCCTTTTACCAAGCCGACCGACAGACTTTTCGTCGTGTCGCCGTCGTCGGTGTGCTGTTCTGCGCCGTATTCGTAGTGATCAGCTTTTCGCTTCGTCCGCAGGTGGAAGACGGGGCGCACGTACTCGTCAAGGCCGACCGGCTGGTGCGGACGGCGGGGCAACCGCCGCAGGCGCATTGAGTGCGCCACCGCTCGCTCTAATCCTATCGCTGCAAATGCGAGTCATCGCCGGGGCCGCGGGCGCGCGAGGTGCTGCGCGCAGCCAACGCCAGGAACCCGGCGTAGCCAACCAGATTGAGCAAGACTTCAAGCCACGCTGGCATCGCAGCCTCTTTGCGCGAACGAGGATAGCCAACGCGCTAGGGCCAAGTTTGTTCCAGCATCGTGAGATGACGTGCTCAGGTCCGGGAGGACGGATCCAGCCACCGCCCGAGGCTGGAGACTGAGACTGCCGAAGGCGAGTCCTTCAGGAACTCCGCGATTGCGCGGGCAAGTTCGGCGTCGCTCATCGGCGTCGGTGGCGGGCGCAAAGCGCCGACGCCGAAGCTGCGAACGATCTCCTCGTAGTGTTCATCTTGGCGTCTGGGGATCAGCCTGCGGATGCGGGCCAGCAATGCGGATATCGGCAAACGGACCTCCTCACGTGCCCTCCCCATTGGCAAAGGGGCGCCTCTGCTGCCATCGCGCCCTGAAACCGAAAACCCCGCCAACACCACGGAGGATGCTGGCGGGGTCTTCGTGCTTTCGCCTCGACCCGGATGGCGGAGGCTGCCGCACTTGAAGAGCAAATGCGCCGCCGAGCACGTTTGTTCCACATTGGCTCGGTTTTTTTCAACTAACCCCGGGTTTCGCCGGAGTCGATCGGCCGCAACTATCGGACGGTGCGAGCGTTGGTCCTCCACGAGCGATGGAGGAGAAAGCGCATGAGAAAGACTTTGGCAGTTCTGGCCGCCGTTGCGACCGTCGGCGCGACCGCGATTGCGGCACCGGCAGAGGCGCGCGGGCGCGGCATCGGACCGGGTCTCGCGTTCGGTCTAGCAGCCGGCGCACTCACGGCGGGCGCGATCGCAGCGTCCCATCCATACTATTATGGTCCGGACTACTATGGTTACGGCCCGAGCTATTCCTACGGACCGGGTCCTTACGCCTATTACGGCGGACCGGTCTACTACCGGCACCATCACTGGCGCCACTGGTAAACCAAGGCGCCAAAATGAAAAGCCCGGAGCTGCGCTCCGGGCTTTTTGCTTGTTCAATTCAAAACGGCCTTACGGCCAAAGCGATGGCCGCTCGACCTTGCGGGCGTTCTCCAGCGTCGAGACAAAATATTCTTCTCGTTCGCGTTTGAATTTTTCCTGTGTCGCGCGAAAAGCGGCGACGCGCGCTGCGATCTCGTCACGCTCCCTTGCTTTACGCTGTTCTTCTTCTGTCATGTCCATCCCCTTCTTACCAACTGACCTCAAGCGCTGCCGCCGCATCGCGTTGAGTCGGATTCGACGGATGCATTGATCGACCTCGAATGGGGCGTCAATGGGGACGAGCCATTGCCGGATTGTGATAAGGGATGGGCGGAAAAACTTGCCGACCCTGGTCGCACTTCATGGTGGATAAGAGTGTCAACGATCTTGTCGCTCACGCGCTCTGACGCTAGCCCAAATGAGCAAATCAGCAGGCCGAGGTGGCGACGATCTGGAAGACTCTCGCAGCATCGTGCGATTTCGCGAGCGTGCGAACGCGAAACTCCTGGAGAAGGTCGCCGCGCTGGTGCCAGATCCACAGGCAGAGGGGCGTCATTTGCGATGAGCGAGATCATCGCGACGGGCAGGGCGTGCTATAGGAGACGCGTTCGCGAACGGATGGCTGCCTATGATTGCATCAGATCTTCGCAGCGGGGTCGACAGGCTCGGCGACATGATTGCCGCAGCACGCACCATCGTGCCGTTCACCGGTGCGGGCATCTCGACCGAGTGCGGCATCCCCGATTTTCGCTCGCCGGGTGGATTGTGGACGCGTAACCTTCCGATCCCGTTCGACGAATTCGTCGCGAGCCAGGAGGCGCGGAACGAATCCTGGCGCCGCCGCTTCGCGATGGAGCCGACTTTTGCCGCGGCAAAGCCCGGCCGCGGCCATCGCGCGCTGGCCGCGCTCTACCGCGCCGGCAAGACTCCCGCCGTCATCACCCAGAACATCGACAATCTGCACCAGGCTTCGGGCTTCGCTTCCGATCACGTGATCGAACTCCACGGCAATACCACTTACGCGCGCTGCATCAACTGCGGCGAGACCTATCAACTCGATTGGGTGAAGCGGCGGTTCGACGCAGACGGTGCCGCGCCCGATTGCAGCGTGTGTGCCGAACCGGTGAAGACGGCGACGATCTCGTTCGGGCAGGCGATGCCGGAAGATGCGATGCAGCGTGCGACCGAGCTTGCACAGCAGTGCGATCTCTTTATCGCGATTGGTTCCTCGCTCGTGGTGTGGCCAGCGGCGGGCTTTCCGATGATGGCGAAGAATTGCGGCGCGCGTCTCGTCATCATCAACCGCGAGCCAACCGAGCAGGACGACATCGCTGACCTCGTGATCCATCACGATATCGGCGAGACCCTGGGGCCCTTCGTCGGCAACTGACGACGAATTGATTCGTGGCTGTGCAAGGCTGTTCATAGGTTCCGGCGAATCTCTTTTTTGTCTATGCGCCGCAACCGGGAATGTTATCTTTTGATTCGAGAGATTCGTGTGGCGTCATGGTGAGAAGTTCTCGTCCAGACGCGTGATTCGGTACCGTCGCTGAGGGCGGTCCGCCTTTGATGTGTGAGGTCCGGGGTTATGGGGTCGTCGGACGGATTCGAGTCCAAGAAGGTCGGGGTTCCCGCGCCAGGCGCGTCGTCTGGGCGGCTGGCACCAGGCGAGATCGCAGGTGTCGGTCGCGATGCAGCGCTTAATCCTTTCACCGGGCTCGGTGAGGGCAGCGGAAATCTTGTCGAAGTCACGGGCGTCATCAAATGGTTCGACGCTTCGAAAGGCTACGGCTTCATCGTTCCCGACAATGGCTGGCCCGACGTGCTCCTGCACGTTACCGTGCTGAGGCGCGACGGTTTTCAGACCGCCTATGAGGGTGCCCGGGTCGTCGTTGAGTGCATCCAGCGCGCCAAGGGCTACCAGGCGTTCCGCGTCGTCTCGATGGATGAGTCGACCGCGATCCACCCAGCTCAGATGCTGCCGCCGCGCACCCATGTCACGGTGACGCCGACGAGCGGGCTCGAGCGGGCGCAGGTCAAGTGGTTCAACCGCCTCCGCGGTTTCGGCTTCCTGACCTGCGGTGAGGGCACCCCCGACATCTTCGTGCACATGGAGACGCTGCGCCGCTTCGGCATGACCGAACTGCGACCGGGCCAGTATGTGCTGGTCCGCTTTGGGCCGGGCTCTAAGGGCATGATGGCCGCCGAGATCCATCCCGAGACCGGATCGCCGGGGCTCCAGTCCCACTAACCACAATGCTTCCAGCCGGCTGTTCCCGGATTCGTGAGCAGCCCGGGCGGGCGGGGCCGTCTGGCATTTGCCATGATCGCCGGGTTAGGATGCGCAGCCCCATCCCCTGCCGTTGGCATGAGTGCCGTTCCATGAATTTTGATCGTAAGGCAGCCTGGTCCCTGGTCCGGGGCTTGTTGGCCATAGTCCTCGTTCTTGCCGCTTGCGCTGGCCCCATGCGGGCTGCGAGTTTCCAGCCGCTCGAGATCGCGACCAGGAACGGCGTTCAGGTATTCTCCGTCGAGATGGCCACGACCGAGCAGGAGAAGACCACGGGCCTGATGTACCGAAAGGAACTCGCAGACGGGAAGGGCATGCTGTTCGACTTCTCGCCCGAGCAGGAAGTGACGATGTGGATGAAGAACACCTACATCTCGCTCGACATGATCTTCATCGGTGCGGACGGCCGCATCCTGCGGATCGCCGAGAATACCGAGCCGCTGTCGACCAAGATCATCCCTTCGCGCGGTCTTGCCAGGGCCGTCCTTGAGGTGCCGGCGGGCACGGCACAGAAATACGGCATCCGCCCGGGCGACCGCGTCGCCCATCCGCTGTTCGGTGCCAAATAGAGCCAAGATCGGCGGCGCACAGCCGCCTTGCTGGCAGCCCTTGAAGCGTGTATCGACGGGCCTGCTGGACATTCGGGGTATAGCGCAGCCTGGTAGCGCGGCAGTTTTGGGTACTGCAGGTCGTTGGTTCGAATCCAGCTGCCCCGACCAGTAATTTCAAGCACTTACAGCAAAATAAGCGGGTCTATTCCTTCGCAGAATAGCCCTGGTTCAGAGCATCCATCCCCGCTCTGGCGAAATCCGCTTGCGCGCGACCGGCGGTTGCCCGAGCATCTGCGGATTGTCGAGATCAGGGGGAGGAGAAATGACATGGCGGAGACCGTTCATTCGGACATGATCCGAAAGCTGATTGCCGTCTCAATGGTTCTAGGCAGCACCAGCGCTCAAGCGCAAAACTGCATGCAATATCCCCCCGGTCCCTTCCGCCGTCAGTGCGCCGAAGCAAACCATCCGCAGTTCGATGCAAAGATTGAAAGGTGCAAAGAGGAGGCCCTAGCGATGGGCCTCAACCGAAGCGTGTTGGATCCGGCCATGAAGGAGTACGTGCAGGCCTGCATGCACCGTCGATAACTGCGAGGGCAAGCTCACAGACGCCACGCGGGGTGCGTCGGCGCGCCGCTCAGCCAAAGCCATGGCCGTGATGCCGCCATTTTCCGGGCGATCCTGACGCCTGATCCGGCCGGGAGCTGCGTTGAAGGAAAGGGCGGATCGTGCATCTCGCGTTGCGCCCGGCAGCATCTTCCTAAGGCGAGGCTCCCATGTCGATCACGGCGATCAGTTCGATCTCCAGCGCAGCGGCAACGTCTCACTCCGCGGCAAGCTCCTCTTCCTCGGCAACATCATCCACACCGGAGACGACCTCGTCTTCGGCGACTGCATCGTCCTCCCAGTCGGCGGACGGTGGAGCGGGCGGCGGTGGCGGCAGCTCGGCCAAAACCATCGTCAGCGAGGTCTCCACGACGGTGAATGGGATCACCACCACGGTCATCACCTATTCCGACGGCACGACCGAAGTCGAAACCTCGGTCAACGCGCAAGGCGGCCAGAACCAGGGTGGTCAGACCGGCCCGGCTGGTCAGACCTACACGGCTCAGGGCACGCTCGGCAGTGCCGGGAGCACCTGAGGCACAGGCGCGAGACCGGGAGTGGCGGTCGGTCGACGCGCCGACGTATTGCACAAGCGCCTGTTCAAACCTTGGGTCTTTGTTCGCAGCGCGTCGCGACTTCTACGCGATTTTTCAGCCAGTTGGTGCATCGGCCGCGCGCGAAATTATCAAGGCGCATCGAACCTTTGGCGTCCGCAATAGACATACGAGTATTGGGGATTTCAGCGCCCAATATCTAAACGGACGCCGCCAAGCGACGATATTCCGCTTGTGCGGCGTCGCGCTTTTCAGAGCCAACAAACTGGCCGTGCGTCCTGGAGTGCGATGAGCTTGGGATGAATCGCCATCGCGCTTGAGATCGTTGTTTGCGCATGATCTCCGCGCAAACGCGTTCCGTGTTTGTCGCGAGGGAAAACCGCTTCGCACTTTGCGCGAACGCGGCCCTTCGGGGCCGGATCATGCTCTAGCTCGACGCGCACCAACCCACCGGGAACGGGACGAGCGGCCAGACCGTCTCGTTATCGTTCGCTGCATCGGGGAGTTCTTCGGCGGCTTGTTCGACGGTCGGCGCCGCCGGCGGAGACGTGATCGCTAGATGCAAACACGCACATTGGAGATTCATGTTGAGCAAATTCATGTTGAGCAAACTCATGGCGATCGACCCGGATAGCAGGCGTCTCAAAAATTCAAATTCAGTTCAAAATCGTCACGCGCCTCAAAACGGCACGGTCATCTCAAATCTCACCCGCATTCTAGAAAAGACCGGGCACAGTTTCAACCGCCACGGCCTGCACACCCTCGATAGTTAAGGTTGACCAGTTAGGTTAAGTGCGCCCTCTTGTTGCGGCCATTTTGTCGACTGTTATCAAATCAGTCCCGGCTCGCCGCCGTGCCTACGAAAATAGCTCACACAACATCACAGACATCGCGGCGTCTTCGTTTTCTTGCGAGTTTTTCGTCATGATTTTCGATCGCAGCTCCCAAATCCCCGATTCACGATCCGGTTGGGCCGAGATCTGGCACCTGTGGACCATCATCGTACCGAGGCGCTCGATCAACGGGCAGTTGGTCTACGGCAAGGTTTGGCGCCGCCACGATGGCCGACAGTGGATCTACAAGAAGTTCACCGAATATAGCGAGGACGAGGCGGCCTGAAGCGGCCGCTTCGGGTTTGCTGCTCAGCCCGCCTTCGCGGGGGTGGCCGCTGCCTTCGTCGTGGCGGGCGGCTTCAGCGGCTTGTCCTGCCGCTTCGACCAGGAGATGTAGTAGGCGACCGTCGTCATGATCGCGATCCCGGCGATGCTGACGAACAGCTGCGCGAACAGCGAACCCGAGCTCATCGATAATTCGAAATGGCCGACGAAGGACAGGAACACGCCGACGCAGAAAACGGCGAGCGACTGCTGGCCGCAGACGATCACGGGATCGAAAATCTTCCACTCCAGACCCGGCCAGTCCTTCGGCACGAAGCGGATCACCAGGATCACGATCACGACGAAATGGATGAAGCGATAAGGCGCAAGGTTGGTCTTGTCGTTCGGGTTGAAGGCTGAGAACAGCCACTCCGGAAACATCGCGCCGAGGCTCGGGAAGCGGCCCGCCATGGTCATGGTCAGCGCGAACAGGAGGTAGGCAAGGCACAGATAGAGCGTGACCTTCGAGTTGATCAGCGTCATCGAACGCCGCGCTCCGCCCATCGCGCACCAGGCACCGAACACGAACAGCACCTGCCAGCAATAGGGGTTGAAATACCAGGTGCCGGCCGGGTAGGCGGTGAGATTCCAGCCGAAATGCCGCGCTGCCAGCCAGAGGATGATGGAGAGCCCCATCGTGAGGTCCGGTTTGCGCAGCATGAACCACAGGACCGGCGGGAATAATCCCATCAGCACGATGTAGAGCGGCAACACGTCGAGATTGAGTGGCTTGAAGCGCAGGAACAAGCCCTGCCGCAGCGTCTCGGTGGCGTTGTCGACGAGACCGGCGACATTGAACTCATCGATGATGTCGGAATCGCCGAAGCGCAGCGCCAGATAGCTGATCGCGGCGATGTAGATCACGAACAGGATAATGTGGGCGACGTAGAGCTGCCAGACACGCTTGGTCAGCCGGGTGGCGCCGACGACGAAGCCGCGCTCGAGCATCATCCGCGCGTAGACGAACGAGGCGGTATAGCCGGAGATGAAGACGAAGAGATCGGCGGCGTCGCTGAAACCGTAATTTCGCGTCGTGATCCAGTTCACGACGTTGTCGGGGATGTGATCGAGGAAGATCGCCCAGTTCGCGACCCCGCGAAACAGGTCCAGCCGGAGGTCACGGCCTTTTTCGGGAAGCGTTGCGTTGATGTTCAGGAAGGCCATTCGAAGCTGACTTTCGAGGAGGAAACACAGAACACGAGGCGCGCACGGCGAGCCGCCAGCAGATCAGCCGCACCGCGGGGGCAGGCTACCGGTCCGCGGTGAGCGGGGAGCGAGATTGTCACGGCGCAGCATAATGACTATACCCGTTGGCAACGCTACCTCCAGGATTGTGGAATCACCGTTCAAATTCCCGATACGGTGTTCTCTATACTATCCCGGTGGTTTCCACCAATAGCTTCGGTGACGCATAGAGTTAGACCGAATAGACGTTAAAGGGGTCCGGCCGTCCAATGACCGCACGCATTTTCAAGCCCGCCAAGAACGCGATGCAATCGGGCAAGGGGAAGACCCGGGAATGGCAGCTCGATTACGAGCCGGAGCAGCCGCGCGCGGTTGAGCCGCTGATGGGCTGGACCTCCTCGGCGGACATGAAGCAGCAGATCACGCTGCACTTCGAGACCAAGGAGGAGGCGATCGCTTATTGCGAGCGCAAGGGCATCGCCTACCAGGTGATCGAGCCCAAGGAGTCGATCCGCCGCTCGGTCGCCTATGCCGACAATTTCTCCTTCCGCCGCGGCGAGCCTTGGACGCACTGATCTGGACGCACTGATCTGGACGCACTGAGCCGGACGCACTGAGCCGGACGCACTGAACGCCAGCTTCCCGCTAAGGTCCTTGGCGGGGGTTTTGTCGTGTGCTCCGCTGGGCGAAGCGTGACGGGATCATGACGAGGTGGGTATGGCCGGGCGTTACCAGCTCGACAGCGTCGATCTGAGGATATTGTCGGAGCTCCAGGAAGACGGCCGCGTCCGCAACAACGAGCTGGCGCATCGTGTCGGCATCTCAGCGCCGAACTGCCTGCGGCGGCTCAAATCCCTCATCAGCCGCGGCGTGATCAAAGCAGTCCGCGCCATTCTGGACGAGCGGCTGCTTGGTTACGAGGTGATCTCGTTCGTCACCATCCAGCTCGGCAGCCAGGCCCAACCGGTTCTGGAGGACTTCGAGACGTCCGTTGCGGCGGTACCGCGTATCCAGCAGTGCTGGCGGATCTCCGGCGATACCGACTATCTCCTGAAATGCGTGGCTCCGAACATGGAAAGCATGCGGCAACAGCTCCTGAATTTTGCGGCCATGCCGAACGTGAAGAACGTGCGCAGCTTTCCGGTGCTGGGCGTTGCCAAGGATGTGTCGCTGCCGGTGCAAGCCTAGCGATACCTGGCGCGAAACTCGCGCGGCGAGGCGCCGGTCCAGTTGCGGAAGGCGCGCGAAAAGCTCTTCTCGTTGCGAAAACCGGCGATCTCGGCGATCCGCTTGATCGGCGCGCGGCCGCGCATCAAGGCTTCCCTGGCGAGTTCGAGCTTTGCCTCTTCCTTCAACGCACGTAGCGAAGTTGCCTCGTCGCTTAGGCGACGATGCATCGTGCGGGTCGACAGCGCAAGCTCACTTGCGACGTCGTCGGCGGTCAGGATCCGACCGCGCGCGCTGCGCAGCACGTGCCTGATCCGCTCCACCATCAGGCGGTCGCGTCGGTAGGGCAGCACGGTCAGGCGCAGCGCACCCTTCAGCATGTGATCGAGATCGGACGGGCTGCGCTTCAGCGGGAGCGCCAGGTAGCGCTTGTCGAAGGTGATGCTGGCGCGCTCCGCATCGAAGCGAACGTTCCTGCAGAAGATTGTTGGATAGACCGAGACGTGGCGCGGCTCGGCATGAGGGAATTCCGCGGTGCGGAGCGCGATCGCGGAATCCACGACCCAGCAGGAGAAGCCGAGCAGGTAGCGCAGCAGCGTCACCAGGCAGAATTCGCGCAACGGCCCGAGGTCGCGCTGCTCGCGAATACCGATCATGGCCGTGTCGCGATCGAAGCCGAACTCGAACAGCACGTCCTCGGTGAGGATGCGGTGATGCCGGCACCAGCGCTTCAGCGCCACCTCGAGATTGGGGGCGGTGATCGAGGCCCGGCATAGCATGCCATAGGTGCCCCAGGGAAACCGGCGCGAGAACCAGCCGAGCGCCTCGTCGTCGAGTTCGCGCATGGCATGGCCCGCCAGGACCTCGAACTGGGCTGCCGTGACCCGCCCATCAGCGGATCCGAGGAGGTCCGCGGGCACCTGGCTTCTGGCTAGCGCCTCGGCCGCGTCGCGGCCATATCTGGCGTAAGCAGCAACCACTCCGCGCACGAAGGCGGCCGGTGTCATGGCCCGGCGAGGAACTGCAGCGGAGGCTTGAAAAGGCATACCGAATCTTCGCCAACTATGGCGGAAAATGCAACCTTTTCGACCGCCCGAATGCCCGATCGGGAGTAGGTTTGCGGGCAAGACAAGATCGGAGGAGCAGCCCATGAACATCCCGAGCATCGATTTCGACCTCGGCGAAGACATCACCATGTTGCGCGATACGGTCCGCGCCTTCGTGGAGGCTGAGGTCGCGCCGCGCGCGGCCGAGGTCGAGAAGGCGAACCTGTTTCCCGCCGACCTCTGGAAGCGCTTCGGCGATCTCGGCCTGCTCGGGATGACCGCGCCGGAGGAATATGGCGGCTCCAACATGGGCTATGTCGCCCACATCGTCGCCATGGAGGAGATTTCGCGCGGCTCGGCCGCGGTGGGCCTGTCCTACGGCGCGCATTCCAATCTCTGCGTCAATCAGATCCGCCGCAACGGCAACGACGCGCAGCGCCAGCGCTATCTGCCAAAACTGATCTCCGGCGACTATGTCGGCGCGCTCGCGATGTCCGAGCCGGGCGCCGGCTCCGACGTCGTCTCCATGAAGCTGCGCGCGGACCGGCGCGGCGACCGCTACGTGCTCAACGGCTCGAAAATGTGGATCACCAATGGCGGCGACGCCGACGTGCTGGTGGTCTATGCCAAGACGGATCCGGACGCCGGCCCGCGCGGGATGACAGCTTTCCTGATCGAGAAGGGCTTCAAGGGCTTTACCCATGGCCAGCATCTCGACAAGCTCGGCATGCGCGGATCCAACACCTATCCGTTGTTCTTCGACGAATGCGAGGTGCCGGCCGACAACGTGCTGGGCGGGGTGGGCGAGGGCGTCAAGGTCCTGATGTCCGGCCTCGACTATGAGCGCGCGGTGCTGTCCGGCGGTCCGCTCGGGATCATGGCGGCCTGCATGGACGCTGTCGTGCCCTACATGCACGAGCGAAAGCAGTTCGGTCAGCCGATCGGCGACTTCCAACTCATGCAGGGAAAGCTCGCCGACATGTATTCGACCTGGCAGGCGACGCGCGCCTATGTCTACGCGGTGGGGCGCGCCTGCGATCGAGGCGGTCACGCGCGGACTCTGCGCAAGGACGCTGCCGCCGCGATCCTGTATTCCGCAGAGAAGGCGACATGGATGGCAGGTGAGGCGATCCAGGCGCTCGGCGGCGTCGGCTATACGAACGAGTTTCCGACCGGGCGTCTGTGGCGCGATGCAAAGCTGTACGAGATCGGCGCCGGCACGTCTGAAGTGCGCCGCATGCTGATCGGGCGTGAGCTGATGGCGGAGACCGCCTGAACGCATTTGGAATCGCCGCGAAAATGGGTCAACCTGCCGCGGCATCTCACCACGACGAAAGAAGCGCTGGACACATGCCGCTCCATTCCACGATCGATCCTTCATCATCGGATTTCGCAGGCAATGCCGAAGCGATGCGCGGGCTCGTCGGTGACCTCCGGGAAAAGCTCGCCCAGGTCGCCGGCGGCGGCGGCGAGGCCTCGCGCATGCGCCACACAGCGCGCGGCAAGATGCTGGCGCGCGAGCGCGTCGATCTGCTGGTCGATCCCGGGACTGCGTTCCTGGAGCTGTCGCCGCTTGCCGCATATGGCCTGTACGGCGGCGACGTGCATTCGGCCAGTGTCGTCACGGGGGTCGGGCGGATCTCGGGGCGCGAATGCGTCATCGTCGCCAATGATGCCACCATCAAGGGCGGCACCTACTACCCGATGACGGTGAAGAAGCACCTGCGCGCGCAGGACATCGCGCGCCAGAACAATCTTCCTTGCGTCTACATGGTCGATTCCGGCGGCGCGTTCCTGCCCATGCAGGACGACATCTTTCCGGACGAGCGGCACTTTGGCCGCATCTTCTACAACCAGGCGCAGATGTCGGCAGCCAGCATCCCCCAGATCGCGATCGTGATGGGATCCTGCACGGCCGGCGGCGCCTATGTGCCGGCGATGTCGGACGAGAGCATCATCGTGCGCAACCAGGGCACCATCTTCCTCGGCGGCCCGCCTCTGGTGAAGGCCGCGACCGGCGAGGTCGTGAGCGCCGAAGAACTTGGCGGCGCCGACGTGCATTCGCGGCAGTCCGGCGTCACCGATCACTACGCGCAGAACGATGCTCATGCGATCGGTATCGCGCGGCGTATCGTGGGTACGTTGAAGCCACAGGCGCGGCCGAACCTCAACATGCATCCGCCGCGCGATCCGCTGTTCGCCGCGGAGGAGATCTACGGCGTGGTGCCAGTCGACGGCAGAAAGCCGTTCGACGTGCGCGACATCATCGCGCGCGTGGTTGACGGCTCCGAGTTCGACGAGTTCAAGAAGCTATACGGCACGACGCTGGTCTGCGGCTTTGCCCATATCTGGGGCTATCCGGTCGGCATCATCGCCAACAACGGCATCCTGTTCAGCGAGAGCTCGCTGAAGGGCGCACATTTCATCGAGCTGTGCTGCCAGCGTGGAATTCCCCTGGTTTTCTTGCAGAACATCACCGGCTTCATGGTCGGCAAGAAATACGAGGCCGGTGGCATCGCCCGCGACGGCGCGAAGCTCGTCACGGCGGTCGCCACCGCCTCGGTGCCGAAGTTCACCGTAGTGATCGGCGGCTCCTACGGCGCCGGCAATTACGGCATGTGCGGGCGCGCCTACAGCCCGCGCTTCCTCTGGATGTGGCCGAACGCGCGCATCTCCGTGATGGGCGGCGAGCAGGCTTCGATGGTGCTGAGCCAGGTCAGGCGCGACAACATCGAGGCCAGGGGCGAGAGCTGGTCCAAGGAAGAGGAAGAGAAGTTCCGCAGCCCCATTCGTGCGCAATATGAAAGCCAGGGGCATCCGTACTATGCGACGGCGCGGCTGTGGGACGACGGCGTGATCGATCCGGCCGATACGCGGCTCGTGCTCGGGCTTGGGCTGTCAGCGGCGTCGAACGCGCCGATCGAACCGACGAAATTCGGCCTGTTCAGGATGTGACGCAGGAACTGATGATGGACCGCTCAAATCTCTACCGGCGCTTTCGCACGCTCCTGATCGCCAATCGCGGCGAGATCGCCTGCCGCGTCATCCGAACCGCGCGCGCCATGGGCCTGCGCACAGTCGCGGTCTATTCCGAGGCCGACCGCGACGCGATGCATGTTGCGCTCGCGGACGAGGCCGTTCTGCTCGGGCCCGCGCGGACACGCGACAGCTATCTCAATGTCGAGCGATTGATCGAGGCAGCGCGGAAAACCGGTGCGGAGGCGGTGCATCCCGGCTACGGATTCCTGTCGGAGAATGCCGAGTTTGCGCGGGCGTGCCTGGACGCCGGATTGGTCTTCGTCGGCCCGACAGCCGGGATGATGACCGCGATGGGCTCAAAGTCAGGCTCCAAGGCGCTGATGGAGAAGGCCGGCGTGCCGCTGGTGCCTGGCTATCACGGCGAGGCGCAGGATGAGACGACGCTCGCGAAGGCTGCCGACAAGATTGGCTTTCCCGTGCTGGTGAAGGCTTCCGCGGGCGGCGGCGGCCGTGGCATGCGCATCGTGCGCTCGGCTGCCGAGCTTGGACCGGCGATCGTCAGCGCCAAGCGGGAAGCAAAAGCCGCGTTCGGCGACGACACCATGCTGATCGAGAAATATGTCGACAATCCCCGCCATATCGAGGTGCAGGTAATCGGCGACAGCCACGGCAATCTGTTGTCGCTGTTCGAGCGCGAATGCACTCTTCAGCGGCGGCACCAGAAGGTGATCGAGGAAGCACCTTCGCCGACGCTCAATGCCACGCAACGCGAGACCGTCTCTGCCGCCGCGCGCAAGGCGGCCGGTGCGGTGAACTATGTCGGCGCCGGCACCATCGAGTTCGTCTCCGACGGCAAGAACGTGTTCTTCATCGAGATGAACACCCGCCTCCAGGTCGAGCACCCCGTGACCGAGCTGATCACCGGGATCGATCTCGTCGAATGGCAGTTGCGCGTCGCCTTCGGTGAGGCGCTGCCGCTGAAACAGGACGAGATCCGTCTCAACGGGCACGCCATCGAGGCGCGCGTCTACGCGGAGAATCCGACCAAGAACTTCATGCCCTCGGTCGGCAGGATCTCGACCTGGCGTTTGCCCGAGGAGGCCGGCGGTCTGCGCATCGACGCTGGCTATCGCAAGGGCGATGCCGTCTCGCCTTACTATGACGCAATGCTCGCCAAGATGATCTCCTGGGCGCCGACACGGGATGCGGCGATCGAGCGATTGAACCGCGGGCTCGAGAATTCCGACGTCCGCGGCATCGTCACCAACATTCCGTTCCTCTCGGCGCTGATGACGCATCCCAAGGTCCGGTCGAACTCGATCGACACCGGCTTCATCGAGCGGGAGCTGGCCGGGCTGACGGCGGCGGGCGCCGCGCCCGGCGAGCTCGAGCTGTGTGCGGCCGTCGCGGCTATCGTCAATGAGGAACGTAGAGCCGCTCAGGGCGAAACCGTTTCGCCCTGGCGAACTTTCGGCTGGCAGCCGGTCGGACGACGTCAGCGCAGCTTTGCCTTCCGTGTCGGCCACGGGCCGGAGCAGACGATTTCGCTGAATTACGGCAGCGGCCCCTCGACGCTCGTCATCGGTGAGCGGGAGCTGGCTTTCGCGATGGTACCGAAGGAGGGTGGATTCGATTTGGCGCTCGACGGCGTCAAGACGGCGGTTGCCGCGGTTGTTGATGGCCATGAGCTCTATCTGCGTACGCGCAATGGCCGGTTCGATCTGCACTGGGTCGATCCGTTCGGCGGCGAGAGCGAGGAGCATGTCGGCGAGGACAAGATTGCAGCGCCCTTGCCGGGCACGGTCGTGGCGGTGCTCGCGGAGGAGGGTGCCAAGCTCGAGAAGGGCGCGCCAATCCTGACGCTCGAAGTGATGAAGATGGAGCAGACGCTGCGCGCGCCGTTTGCAGGCGTTCTGAAGGCGATCAAGTGCAAGGTCGGCGACATCGTGCAAGAAGGCGTCGAGCTTGCCGAGCTCGAGCCGATCGGCGAGTGAGCAAGACATGAGCGACCAGGTCCGCATCATTGAAATGGGGCCGCGCGACGGCCTCCAGAACGAGAAGACACCGGTCAGCGTGGAGGCGCGCATTGCCTTCGTCGAGGCGCTGGTCGCGGCCGGCCTTCACACCGTCGAGGTCGGCGCCTTCGTCTCGCCCAAGGCGATCCCCCAGATGGCCGGCTCCGATGTGGTGCTGCGCGGGGTGAGCCACGTCAAGGGCGCCGAATTCCAAGTGCTGGTGCCGAACGAGAGGGGCTATGACGCCGCGCGCGCGGCCGGTGCGCAGGTCGTGTCCGTGTTCGCGGCAGCTTCGGAAGGATTCTCGCGGGCCAACATCAATTGCTCGATCGCCGAATCCATCGAGCGGTTCAAGCCCGTCCTTGCGCGCGCGAAAGCCGACGGCGTGAGAGTACGCGGCTATATCTCCTGCGTGCTGGGTTGCCCGTTCGACGGCGAGATCAAGCCCAACGCCGTCGCCGATCTCGCCAAGACCCTGTGGGATCTCGGCTGCTACGAGATTTCGCTCGGCGACACCATTGGCGTCGGCACGCCGACCAAGGCGAAGGATATGCTGCGCGCCGTTGCCGCGAACATCCCGGCGGCCCATCTCGCGATGCATTTCCACGACACCTACGGCCAGGCGCTCGCCAATCTCTATGCGGGGTTGGAGGAGGGCGTCCGCGTCATCGACGCAGCCGCCGGCGGGCTCGGCGGTTGTCCGTATGCGCCGGGCGCGACCGGCAATGTCGCGACGGAGGATGTCGTCTACATGCTCGAGGGCATGGGGATCAAAACTGGCGTCGACATGGAAAAGCTGCTGGCGGCGACGAACGAGATCAGCCGACTGCTTGGCCGGACGCCGGTGAGCCGTGTCGCATCGGCGCTGAATGCGAGGAAGAACCAGGCGGCTTCGTAGGGTGGGCAAAGGCGCGGAGCGCCGTGCCCACCATCTCTCAACGATCATGGTCTTGATGATGGGCACTCTTCGCTTGGCCCACCCGAGAGCGTCTACCTGCTCCCGTCAGGCCCCATCACCAGATCCGGCAGCCAGGTCGATATCTCCGGCACGAAACAGAGCAGGAGCACGGCGCCCATCATCAACAGCACGAAGGGCAGCGTGCCCCAGATCACCTCGCTCAGGGGGATATCAGGCGCGACATTGCGGATGACGAAGATGTTGAGACCGACTGGCGGGTGGATCAGCCCCATCTCCATCACGATGGTCATGACGACGCCGAACCAGATGATGTCGAAATTGGCGGCACGCAAGGGCGGCAGGATGATCGGGGCGGTCATCAGGATGATCGAGACTGGCGGCAGGAAGAAGCCGAGCACGATCACCATAGCGAGGATCGCGAACAAGAGGCCCCAGCGCGGTAGGTGCATCGCGACGATGGATTCCGCGGCCGATTGCGAGATATGCAGATAGCTCATCACGTAGGAATAGAGCAGCGACATGCCGATGATCATCATCAGCATGGTCGACTCCCGGATCGTCGACTTCATGATCGGCCCGAGATCTGTCGGCCGCCAGACGCCGTAGATCATCGCGATCAGCGCGAGCGCGAGGAGGCCGCCCAGTCCCGCAGTTTCCGACGGCGTGGCATAGCCGCCATAAAGCGCGATCATGACGCCCGTGAGCAACAGCACGAACGGAATGACGCGCGGCAGCACACTGAAACGTTCGGCCAATGTGTATTCGTCGCGGGTCAGGATCGCAGCCTCAGGGCCGCCCGTCTTGTAAACGGCTTCAGCCGCAGCATATTCCCGGCGGAAGCGGATCACGGCATAGGCGCCGAACAGGCTGACCAGCAAAAGCCCTGGGCCGATGCCGGCGAGGAAGAGCCGCCCGAGCGATTTTTCCGCGGCAACCGCAAACAGGATCATGGTGATCGAGGGCGGCAACAGAATGCCGAGCGTGCCGCCGGCGGCGATGATCCCGGCGGCAAAGCCACCGGAATAGCCGCGTTTGCGCATCTCGGGAATGCCGGCCGAGCCGATCGCCGAGCATGTCGCGGGCGAGGAGCCGGCCATTGCGGCGAACAGCGCGCAGGCGAAGACGTTGGCTACGCCAAGGCCGCCGGGCACGCGATGAAGCCAGGCATGCAGGGCCGAGTAGAGATCCTGGCCGGCGCGCGACTTGCCGATCGCCGCACCCTTCAGGATGAAGAGCGGAATCGACAGCAGCGTGATCGAGGCCATTTCCTCGTAGACGTTCTGCGTCACGGTATCGAGCGAGGCGGCCGGCATGTAGATGCCCATGAACACGACCGCGACCGCGCCGAGCGCAAACGCGATCGGCATGCCGGAAAACATCACAAACAGCGTCGCCAGCCCGTAGGACAGGCCGATACCGAACACGCTCATCGGCGCTTGGCTCCGGTGAAGGGAAGGACGAGCTGCACGATGATCTGTACGCAAAGCAGGGTCATGCCGATCGCCATCAGGCTGTAGGGAATGGCGAGCGGAGGCGACCACATCGAGTTCGAGACCTGGCCGTCGACATAGGCCTCATGCGTGAGCGTCCAGGACTTCCAGGTAAAGAAGGCGCAGAACAGCAGCGTCACGGCGTCGACGAGCCAGAGTCGGATTTTGTTCGCGAGCGGCGACAACAGCCCGACAAAGGCCTCGATGCCGATATGGCCGCGATGTTGCTGCACATAGGCCGCCGTCATGAAGGTGGCGCCGACCAGCAGGAACACGGCCGCCTCGTCCTGCCAGTAATTAGCGGCCTTGAAGAGGGCGCGGCTCAGCACGCTGTAGCTCAGAATCGCGCAGGCGGCGATCAGCGCGAGCGCAGCCAGCACGACGATAACGCTGTTGAGGACAGCGAGACCGCGATCGAGCACCGCCGCAAGCCCACGGCGTGCGGCGGCATCCACCGGGTCGTCACGATCCGGAAGCAGACCGTGCATTATGCCGAGACTTCGGAGGCGAGCTTGAGCAGGTTCGCCGCGGTCGCAGTCTTCGCGCCATAGTCCTTCCAGGCGGTATCGCGGGCGATCTCGCGCCACTTGCCGACGGTCGCCGCATCGAGTGCGCTGACCTTGGCGCCGGCTTTCTCGTAGACCTTGGCGACCTCGACGTCGTCGTCCTGCGCGCCCTTGCGGCCGAAGGCTTCGAGCTCGGTGCCGACGGCAAGCAGGATATCCCGATGGTTCTTCGGCAGCTTGTCGAAGATCGCTTTCGACATCATCAGGGGCTCGAGCATGAACCAGTAGGAGGCGCCGGCGCCCGAGGTCAGCGATTTGGCGACCTCTTCGAGGCGGAACGAGATCAGGCTGGTGGAGGAAGTGATGCCGGCATCGCAGGCGCCGGTCTGCATTGCAGCGTAGATTTCGTTCGATGGCACCGACAGCACGGACGCGCCGGCAGTTTGCAGCACCATATCCATCTCGCGCGAGCCGCCGCGCACCTTCATGCCCTTGGCATCTTCAGGCGCAACGATCGCCTTGGAGCGGCTGGCGACGCCGCCGGCCTGCCAGATCCAGCTCAGGAGGATGATGCCCTTGTCGGCGAGGAAGTCGGAGAGCGCCTTGCCGACCGGCTCCTTCTTCCAGCGCATGCCCTGGTCGTAGGTCGTGACGAGGCCCGGCATCAGGCCGATGTTCGTCTCAGGCAATTCGCCGCCGGCATAGGGCATCGGATAGAGGGAGATGTCGAGCGCACCCTTGCGCATCGCGGAGAACTGCGCGTTGGTCTTGATCAGCGAGGAGTTCGGATAGATCTCGGCGGCGATGTCGCCATTGCTGCGCTTTGCGACCTCGGCGGCGAACATGCGGCAGAGACGGTCGCGGAAGTCGCCCTTGTCGATCGTGCCGCCCGGGAATTGGTGCGAGATCTTCAGCGTGGTCGCGGCCTGGGCGGTCCCGATGCCGAAGCGCAGAATGGCGGGCGCGGCAACAGCCGTCGCGAGAAGTTGACGTCGCGTGAACATGGAATGATCCCCTTGAACGGTTCTTGATGATTGGGTCTTGAGGCCGGCGTTTAGGCGCATCCTAGCCGGTCTTTCACCCGATATTCTGTAATCTGATAGTTCGAGAGCGAATGCGGCGGCAAGTCGCGGGGGCGCCGATGCTGCGCTGCACACTCGTTCCTCAGGTTCCGCGCACTAGCATGGCAGACGCGGGCAAAATTGTGTCGGGCTGAACACGGAAACGGGGCAAGGGCTCGGAAAAAATTCGGCCGCTCGCGTAACAAGCGTGCCCGTCGACCCGTCGAGCGTGAGTAGCGGCATCCGTCGCTGGCAACCTCCACCCCTCGAAGGGAAGATGAACCATGACCATTCGCACCCGCATCGCACTCGGCGTCTCCGCTGCCGCTCTCTCGCTCAGCCTGGCGCTCGCGCCGGCCGCCTTCGCTCAGGACAAGATGGGCAAGGATGACGCCATGAAGAAGGACGCGATGTCCAAGGATGGCATGAAGAAGGATTCCATGTCGAAAGACGACGGCATGAAGAAGGACACGATGTCCAAGAACGGCATGAAAAAAGACGACGGAATGATGAAGAAGAACTGATCGCGCCGTCGTCGTCATTCCGGGGCGCGCGACAACGCGAGCCCCGGAATGCGCAACGACACGTTGTGGACTCGATACGGTTGGGCTCGTGCTTGGCGCGGTCCCGTCGCATCGCTCCGGTGTGACGGTTACTTTCGCTTGCCCTTGGCTTTGCGGGCGGCGTAGCGCGCATCGCGCTTGGCCTTCTGCTCGGCTTCGAGATCGGCCTGCCTGGCGGCGGCCTCCTCGGCTTCGCGAGCAATGCGTGCGGCTTCGGCGGCCACAGCCTCGTCCTCACGCCGCTTGTGCTCGGCCTTTTCTGCTTCGCGTGCCGACTTTACCTCGGCACGCTTGGCGGCAATCGCCTCGCGCTCGGCACGCCGCGCCGCGACCGCGGGGTCGTCGTGCCCCGGCTGCGATTTGAATTTGTTCAAAAGATTTTTGCGGGCGTCCTGTGCCGCCTTTTGCCGGTCTGCGAAGCCGGGTTCCCTGAATCCACTCATCGAACGAGCCTTGTCTTCCTCGCTTTCAATCCTACATCAGCACCTGTGGGTGCAGCGGCCGCGAACAAGCGCGCGCCGCGCGACGAACAAGCGTGTACATCTATGCGCGTCGCGAAGCCACCCATAATCGCAGCCTATCAGGTCGCGAAAAATCGCTGGAATCGCCGATCTTTCGTAGTCCGGAAAAACTGCCGAATTGTGATCCCCCTAACAAGGGAGCACGGGGGCGGCGCCTAGTGTCCGCACCGAGACGAACGGAGCTACGGCGATGACTATTTTCCGGGTGTCTTTGCGAAGGCTCGCGATCACATTTGCGACAGTGGCGCTCGTCGGCATCGTGGTTTACCTGGCCCAGCCCAAGCCAGTCGAGAGTGGTTTACTCGGCGCCGAATGGCAGTGCAGCCAGACGGCCTTTGTGCTCACGACCTGCGCGCCGCGGGTACAGCAGGCCACATCGGCATCGAACAAGGTGGCACTCCGCGCACCCAAGCCTTAAAGCGGGGTGTGACGTGGCGCCGCAGAGATGGTAAGGGCAGCAATTCTCGGCTTCACCTTGCCATGCCCGATACCCAGCCCAGCTCGCATTCAAAGCCGCAGCCAAGGCCGCCCGGCGACAATCGGCGCGGCGCCATCGCCGGACTGATTATTGCCGTCGTCATCCTCGGCGTCGGCCTTTGGCTGGCGCGCGATCTCACCGCCGCCAGCAAGATGCAGGACTGCCTGATGTCGGGGCGGACCAATTGCAACGTGATCGAGCCGGCGCGCTAACGCCGCGGACGAAAAATTGCCGTGATCTTAACTGTTTGTAACGGGACATCGCTGATCAACGGGATCAACGTTGTCCGCCGGCATCAACCGGGACCTGAGATTGTTCGGGCATCCGGACCACGGCGACGACAGATGAGAGATAGAGGTAAGGGGTAGGCACCAATGCGTGCATCCAGCCGGATGAAGATTATCATTCCCTTGGTTTCGGCCGTGTCGCTGCTCGCGCTTTCGGCGCAGGCACAGGATTCAAACACGGGGAGGGGCGGTCAGCCGCCGGGTGCGGGCGCGGCGCCACACGCCAATGCTCCCACGCGAGTTGCGCCGCCGCAGCAGGCCACACGAATCGCGCCGCCTCACGCTGGGCATCAGGGTCCCCCCGGCGGATCGCCGCAGGGGCGTTACGTGGCCCGCGGACCGGTGCCGCAGCGCGATTGGGGCGGACACGCCTATCGCGGCAATCTCGCCTGGGAGGGGGGCCGCTGGCGGCATGAGAACCACAATGGCCGTTATGGCTGGTGGTGGGACGTTGGCGGCGTCTGGTATTATTATCCGGAGCGCATAGAAGGGCCGCCCGCGTACATCTCCGAAGAGTACATCGATGATGTGCCGGTGGCCTATGCGCCGCCACCTCCGGCGGCCTATGCGCCGCCTCCGCCGCCGCCTGCTCCGGCAGACCCGGGTGCCAGTGCGCTCGGCGGGGCCATCGTCGGTGGCGTATTGGGCGGGCTGATCTCCGGCAACGCAACGGGAGCTGCCGCGGGCGCTGTGCTCGGCGGCGCGACCGGTGCGATTGCCGGCGCAACGGCGGCGTCGCAGCCGGGCTATTATTGGTCGCAGGGCAATTGCTACTACCGCTATCCGAGCGGCCAGTACGTGCTTGCCGATCGGCGCGCGTGCTACTGATCCGTGGATCGATCCACGATCTGACCGAGGCGGGCTCACGGCCCGCCTCTTTCGTTTGACACGCTGCTTCGGATCGCGGCGCGATCGCGCGGCGGGCGTGCCGACAAGCGTTGTTAACTGGCCTCCGCTATGAAGCGCCGATGAGGTCTTCCACGTGCATTCCTTGGATTCTGTACGCCGCGCCGCTTTGTCTGGCGGTGCTCGCGGCCGGTCCAGTGCACGCCGGCGCGGCGGATGATGCGGCGGCGGCCGACGTCACCGGCGCGGTCGCGTCGGATAGTGTCGAAGCTCCAATGGCCGTAGATGCCGAGCCGTTTCCGGTGCGCGCATCCGTTCGCGCGCTGATCGAGAAGGAAGCCGCGAAGACGAAATTGCCGCCCGATATCGCGGAAGCGGTCGTCTTCGTCGAAAGCCGCTACGATTCCACGGTGGTCGGCCGCGTCGGCGAGATCGGGCTGATGCAGGTCAGGCCCGAGACGGCGGCCATGCTCGGCTTCAGGGGCACCACGGCCGAACTCGCCAGGCCCGAGATCAATATCCGCTACGGCGTGACCTATCTCGCCAGGGCCTGGCGGCTGGCGCATGGCGACCTCTGCCGCGCACTGATGAAATACCGCGCCGGCCACGGCGAAGAGACCATGACGCCGCGCTCCGCCATCTACTGCAATCGCGCGCGCAACCGCCTCATCGCGATGAACTCGCCGTTTGCGACAACAGACGCGGCGACGGCCGTAGCGCCGGATCCCGCGCCCGCGCGGGCGGTGGTGAGCGCTAAGCCGCAAGCACGGCCATCACCGGTCAAGCCGACCGACGTCTACGCGACCTACAAACACGGAACGGCGGCGGCCGGCCGCGCATTCTGGGCCGCGCACGAAGCACGCGTCCGCGCGATCAAGGCGCGGATCGAGGCCAAGTGGCGGCGCGTGGCGTCGCGTTAGGCAATCTGCGCAGCTGCCTGCGTCTCAATCATTGCCGGGCATGCGGATATCGTCCTTGACGAGCGCTGTGCATCCTTCGGCGATGCACAACAACTGCCTGAAAATTTCTCTGGCGCTCCCGGCCAGATCGCGGTTTTGATCAAAGAAAAAAAGTTTGAAGTTGATTCGCGGGGAAACGGGACATGCTGGATGCTATCCAAATCAGCGTTGCACTTTGGGGAATGATCGTGTGCGGCAGCATCAAGGCCGCACAACTGGCGCCACATCTTTTCTAGAAGATCAGCCAACGGACCACGGCTACTCCGGCCCAGATCAGGCCGCCGATCCAGGCGACCATGACGACGCCGATGGTCGCGAGATAGGCGAAGCCGAGCAGATCGCGACTCCGGCGCGGCGCCTGTGCGTCTGCGTCCGTGGCTGCTGCTTCGGCGTCGTGTGTCATGGCGGGGAGGGCGTCGGTTGGTGCGTCGTTGCGTGGCCCGCGGCCGCTACATCGCGCGGCCGCGTGGCCTGCCTTTTAGCCGAGGAATCGCGCCACCTCTGTGATTAAATTCACAATCGCGGCCGCTATCCGTGAACTGCCGTCAACACGACCCACCGGCCTCAGGCGGCCCGGCCCCAATCGGGCGAGGGAGCAATGGCCTCGAGCTGCCGCTGCAGGGTCGCAACCGTCGCCTGCAAGTTGTCGCGGCGTCCCCGCAGCGTCACGGCCAGCATGGGATAAGCGAGGCTCGCGGGATCGGACACGCCGGCCTTGCGCTCCTCTTCCTTGATGTCGGCGTCGAGGAGTTGAACCCTCCAGCGCAGGTCGGCGATCAAGGCATGGAGTTGTGTGGTGGCGGTCGCTTCGAAGCGGGACATCGGCTGCATGGGCTTGCCTCACTGTGAAACAGACCCACGGCGGGTCTGGCTGATTGGGCTTGGCTGAGCAAGGCGAGTGCCAATTCGAACGAAGGGCCGGGGGCCGCAAGACGTGTTGCCCGCATCTTGCTGCGCTGCCGCGTTAACCAAACCTGCATTAATGACGAAAGCCAGACGCGACGGCAGGCTTTAATGGCGTGCCAGGCCGGATGTCCCGGCCGGCTGCGTCGCGAGCTGGGGGTATGCGTCATGTCCAAGGCCATCGAGCTGATCGTCGACGGTTTTACGCGCATCAGGGATCGCCAGTCACTGGAGGATCTGCGGATGCACAGGCGGCGCCTTGCCGTCGATCTCAAATCCATCAAGGGATTCGACTGCCGCCAGTCGATCGCGCAGATTGCCGACGATATCGAGGCGATCGAGAGCGGCTTGAGAAGGCTCGACGAGCCCGCCGCGGCGACTGTGAAAGAGCTTTAGCCGCATCGAAGGGCGTCCCGCGTCGATTGCGGGTTTCCCGATTATTTCGCAGGTGCACTGTGATGACGCCCCCCCGCATTCATACGGGACGAATTGTCATGCCCTCGTCCACTTTTACGAGTCATGATCGCCGTCATGAGTGCGGAATATGACCCCGAGAGTGAAGCCGCGGCGGCGATGAAGCGCGCTGCGGCCTCCGAAGGTGCCGACCGGCAGCGGCTGATCCAGCTTGCTCTGGCGTGGCATCAGCTCGCGCGTGAGCGCCGTCAGAACGACGCGGAGTAGGGCGTCCCGCAACCGGCGCTCGGCGTCTTGGAACCGTTGGCTCCTGACCGACTTGCCTTGTTGTGCCGACGACCGCCGACTGTCGGCACGTCGGAATGGCGGCCTCGGTGTGATGCCCCCCGTACCAGCCGAGGCCGTTTTTGATCGCGACAACGGACGCCGACGATGCGGCGATCTTCACTTCGACCACTTCGCTCAAAGCGTGCGCGCATGAACGTCGCCTGGTTCGCGATCGTTGCGGTGGCGGGCTTCGTCCTCTTCCTGTGCCTTCATTTTGGCGAACGCGCACAGCAGGCGGCCCTCGAGAAACTTTCGACGAACTCCTCGCAATCGGTCGGCCAGGAAAAGTGATTCTCCAGATCCGCCATCGCCCACGTCGCGCGCATTTTCGCGAGAACAACCCCATGCAAAGTAGGACGTGCCCGGCCATGACGCCCCATTCGGGACACGCCGTTCACTTCGCGTAAAATGCGCCTGCACTATGTTACCGGCAAGGCTTTGCTCAAGAGGCGCAGATTCATGGGTAGGTTTGATCGGCGTGCCAGTCCCCCCGCGTCGCATCTTGCGAGCTCACCTGAGTGAACGGCAGACTTCGTCTGCGTGACATTCCTGAACCGGGTCAAGGAAAGGTCGAAGCGGGACGAGATCCTGGTGACGTAGCGGTCATTCGCCACGTGTTGGCTCATGAAAAACAGCAGGGCTTCCGCCGCCGCGGAAGGGATGCCTGTCGTGGACCTTTCGAAAGTCTCTTGTCCGACGCCTGCGTCCTGTCTGTTTACACCTTACACGCCGTAGAAGATCTTGATTCCCCACAACACGATGACAATACCCATGACCAAACTGGCTGCCGCCAGTACACTTTCCAAGGAAGCGACTCTCATTTTACTCTCCGCTTCCCAGCCCCACTTGCGGTTTAGGTGATTCGCGGAATCCCCGGCAATTGTACGCGCGCCACGTCCAGACGTTCTCCCAGAGGTCGTGGCGTGCGCGCCACAGCCGTATTTTTCCGGAGTGAAGGGCGTGCGCGGCGATTCCCACGGACGGTGCGGAAACGGTGAAAAGCGGAGCTTAAAAGCGCAGCGCACTGCCGCGCCAGAAAAGACGCCGGCGGCCGCCGTAGATAAGCCACAGCGGACGAGTTCGCTACAAAGCAAGACGGTTCCGACATCGGACGCGCATCGGACTGGAGGCAGGTAATTTGATGGCTGATCAACGCAGGCTCATGCGCCCGGTGGCGACCGGTATCGGTCCACAACAACCCATCGAAAAGGACAATGTTGCGGAGGCAATCGATCACGCGTTGCACGAGGTGCATGCCGCACGGCGTGACCTCTCCATAACCGGCTTCTGCATGCGTCAGGCAGAGTTGCTCCGGAGAATAGATCAAGCCCAAGCCCATCTTGCTGATCTGGTGCAGTCAGGAACTCCGGAGGCATTCCTCCCGTCTCACCCGACAACGCGCTCCTTCACGCGACCCATGGCGAGATGACCCGCGGTCTTCTGACCTGGCCCCTGCGGTACGCCGATCGCCGCGCTTGGAAACCAATCCCTCAAGGCACATGCGGCACACTGATGCCCGTCTGGCCGCGCGCCACTAGCCTTTCGGAGCTCGTCTTCCGCAAAGTAGGGCGCAGTTTGCGCGGATCGTGACCGTCCATCGCGTGGATGAATTTGCGGCAAGCCCTGCGATGTCACGTGCCAGCTCTCAGGGCGTCAGGCAGTATGCTCCACGCGGGCAGCGCACGTTGGGCGTCGCGGCGCCGCCTATTCCAAACGCTCCGCTGTCTTTGGTCTCGCGGAACTGGTGCTTCGGCAACCGAATCGTCGCATTGGGACGGTCCGCGTTGGCCGGCATGTCTTTTTCTCCGAGCGGCATTTGGGAGGCCATGGCTGGCACGATGGAAACGGCAGCCAGCGCGGCGGCTGCCGCGAACAAGCGGCAAAGGGCCCTGTACATGTTTTTGATCCTCTCATGTGGTCGCTTGCATCCGTGCAAGCCGCCGCACAATGCGAGACCGGAACGTCTTCATCTATGAGGAGCGTCACGGTGCAAGCTCGGCAAAGGACGGAGCTTACAGCAACCGCTAGATATCCCGGTTGCGCGCGATTGGATTGTCCGAGGAGCGGTCGAGCCAAGCCCCATGCTCGCCAAACTCTATCGCGTCGCCATGCTCAAGGCGTACCGATACGAAAGCGCTGCCGGGCTCGAAATGCCAGTCCCCCCGGCAGCGCTCGTGTCTCAAACTGGGCGCTGAAATCCCAGTTGGTTATGAATTAGCAAGGCTCATGCCACAGGTTTGTGACAGGGCCGAAGCGGGTCTATCAGTAGGGGCCCCCGTAGGGGCTCACATAGAACCGAGGCGGAGGGGCATAAGCAGGTGGATACCCGTATCCTCCGCCATAATAGGGATCCCCATACCCGGGGTCCGGATACACGTAGCCGTAGGAGCCGTAGGAATTGTAAGGATCGTAGTAGCCGCCCCCATAATAAGGGGCAGCAAGGGCGCCTGCGATCAGACCGCCCGCAAGAAGTCCCGCGCCTACGCCCCAGCCTCTTCCATGCC